>NZ_JACART010000065.1:2567-2806 GCF_013386445.1 Pseudomonas sp. P7759 | reverse complement strand
GGCAAGCCCGCTCACTACATACAAGATGCCACCTAGCGGCGCGTCGCATCATCCAGGGCAAGGATCGTGTAGGCATTCGACACGGTCGTCGCCAGGGTGTTGATCACCCCGGAGCGCAACGCGCCGAGGGTGGCCGCTGCCTTGGTGTTCTCGCTGGCAATCGCCACCACATCGGGAATGCGCACCAGCTCCTGCACCGTCAAGCCGATCACCCTGCCCTGCATGGCGTTGACCGCCGG
>NZ_JACART010000065.1:0-2511 GCF_013386445.1 Pseudomonas sp. P7759 | reverse complement strand
CGATCAAGGCGATATCGGCGCGGCGCGCGCGGTCGAGGGTGGAGCGCACGGTGTCGTTGTTGATCAACACGCTGCGCAGTTCCGGATTGGCCACCAGGGCCGGGGCGTACAGGGTTTCGCTCTCGGCGCCGAAACGCAGGGCCAGGCGTCGGCAGATATGGTCGGGGTTCATGTATTCGCCAGCCTTGAGCGAGCCGCCAATCGCACACACAAACGTGCAGTTGCGCGTCACCGGCAGGAACACATTCTCGGCCACCGCGCCGACGTTGCGGCCCATGCCGACGGCGATGATCATGCCGTCGCTGAGGGTCTTGTTCAGGTAGTTGGCGACCAGGCTGGCCACGGCCGAGCGCTGGGTATCAGGGTCGCCATGGTCCACCGCGATCAACGCGCGGTCCAGCTGGAAACGCTCGACCAGCGCCTGCTCCAGCTCCGTGTTCAACGCCGGATGCTGCAACACCCGCACCTCTACCACCCCTTCATCCCGGGCGCGCTTGAGCAGCCGGCTGACCTTGACCCGCGACAGGTCGAAGCGCTTGGCGATGGCTTCCTGGGTAATGTTGTCGAGGTAATAAAGCATGGCCACTTCGGTCATCAGGTCGATGTCGCTGGCGGCACGCTGGGCACTGTCGGTCATGGGAGCTTCCATTTACGCCACAAAAAACCATTCTCCCTAGTCTGTGCGGTGCAAGTCCAGCGGCGAATGGGCCAAGCCTGCAAAGTTTCTAATGGTTCTGCTGGTATTCCCGTGGCGTGCAGCCTAACTCGCGACGGAACACCGTGTGCAGGTACTGCGCGGACTTGAAGCCGCATTGCTGGGCGATATCGGCAATCGCCAGGTGATCATCCTCCAGCCCCTTGGCGGCGCTGGCGAGTTTGAAGCGCAGGATCTCGTCATGCACGCTGCACCCGCGCACCTTGCGAAAATGCGCCTCCAGGGACGAACGGGACACGCCAACATAGGCCGCCACCTGGGCGGTCTTGATGCCCTGGCAGGCGTACTGGCGGATAAACAGCAGCGCCTGCATCACATAAGGATGGCCCAAAGGTTGATGCAAGCTGGACGCCTGCACGTTGATCGCATCCGGCGGCACCAGCACCTGCGTGCCCGCGCAGGGCTTGCCGTGCAACATCTGATGCAACAGCGCAGCGGCGGTGCGGCCCATGGTTTCGGTGCCCTGGATCACCGAACTCAACGGCACCCGCGTGAGGGTACGGGTCAGCGGGTCGTTGTCGATGCCGATCAGCGCCACTTCTTCCGGCACAGCAATGCCGGCAGTAAGACAGGCTTGCAGCAATTGCCGGGCGCGAGCGTCGGTGACGGCGATAATGCCGATAGGTTTGGGCAGGCTTTGCAGCCAGGCAATCTGTTGTTCGACGGCGCTGTCCCACAGCGGCGCGCTGGTGCCGAGGCCACGATAGATCTGCACGGGCAAGCCATCGCGTTGCAGCAGGCGCTTGAAAGCCTTTTCGCGTTCCTGGGCCCAGCGATTGGCCTGGGCTTCGGGCAGGCTGAAACAGGCAAACTGCGTCAGGCCGGCTTCGATCAAATGCTCATAGGCCAACTTGATCAAGGCGTAGTTGTCCGTGGCCACGTAGGGAATGCCCTTGGGATAGGCCCGCACATCCTCATAGGAACCGCCCACCGCCACCACCGGCACCTTGCTCCCGGCCAGCGCCTCGCCAATCAGCGGGTCGTCGAAGTCGGCAATGATGCCGTCGCCCTGCCAGCGTTCGATGCCTTTGAGGCGGCACAGGAAGTCCTCTTCGAGGAACAAGTCCCAGGACGCGCGGGTGCTGCTCAGGTAATTGCCGATGCCGGCGATGATGCCACGGTCATAGATTTTGCTGCCGTTGAACAGCAAGGCAATGCGGTGCACGGGCGGTAGGGTTTTCATTGTTTTTATCCTGGGGCCGGTCGAAACAGACTAGCCCCTGCTACGCAAAATCGCACTCTCCCTTGATGATTTTCATAATCGGCAGGCCCAACGCCGTTGCTAGTATCGAGCCACCGCCAAGAACAATAAGGAAAACGCCATGCCGTACTTCCCCGGTGTC
Organism: Pseudomonas sp. P7759; assembly: GCF_013386445.1. Classification (NCBI taxonomy): domain Bacteria; kingdom Pseudomonadati; phylum Pseudomonadota; class Gammaproteobacteria; order Pseudomonadales; family Pseudomonadaceae; genus Pseudomonas; species Pseudomonas sp. P7759. The sequence continues at coordinate 453 of NZ_JACART010000065.1, read as the reverse complement.
GAGAAGGTTCGCTTCGAAGGCCCCCACAGCGATGCTCCCCTCGCCTTTCGCCACTACGACGCCAACAAGCTCATCCTCGGCAAACCCATGCGCGAACACCTGCGCATGGCCGCCTGTTATTGGCATACCTTCGTCTGGCCGGGGGCGGATATGTTTGGAGTGGGCACCTTCAAGCGGCCGTGGCAGCGCAGTGGCGACCCGATGGAACTGGCCATCGGCAAGGCGGACGCCGCCTTCGAGTTTTTCTCCAAGCTGGGCATCGATTACTACAGCTTTCATGACACGGATGTCGCCCCCGAAGGCAGCTCGCTCAAGGAGTACCGCCACCACTTCGCGCAGATGGTCGATCATCTGGAGCGGCATCAGGAACAGACCGGAATCAAGCTGCTCTGGGGCACCGCCAACTGCTTCAGCAACCCACGCTTTGCCGCCGGCGCCGCCAGCAACCCGGAC
>NZ_JACART010000064.1:0-7410 GCF_013386445.1 Pseudomonas sp. P7759 | reverse complement strand
AGGATCAGCTCATGCACGCCAGCCTGCTGCGCGGCATGTACTACAAGTTCGGGATCAGCCTCGCGAAAACGCGCGATGTTGTCAGCGATGCTGCCGCTGAACAGTTCGATGTCCTGGGGCAGATAGCCGATGTGGGGGCCGAGGTCCTCGCGGTCCCAGCGGTGGATGTCCGCGCCATCCAGGCGCACCGTCCCGGCCAGCGTCGGCCACACGCCCACCAGCACACGGGCCAGCGTGGATTTGCCGGAGCCTGATGCACCCAGAACGCCGAGCACTTCACCTGCGCCGAGGTTGAAACTGACTTGATGCAAGGTCGCCACCCGCCGCCCAGGTGGGCCTGCGCTCACCTGTTCGAAGCTGATCTGGCCCTTGGGCGCCGGCAGTTTCATCTGCTCGACTTCCGGCGCAAATTCACGCAACAAATCATCCAGCCGCTGGTAGGCCAGCTTGGCCGAACTCCATTGCTTCCACACCGCAATCAACTGGTCGATGGGGCTGAGCACCCGGCCCATCAGGATGGAACCGGCGATCATCATCCCGGCGGTCATATCGCCCTTGATCACCAGCAACGCCCCCAGGCCCAGCACCAGCGATTGCAGGCACAGGCGCAGGGATTTGCTCAAAGACGTCACCACCGAGCCGGTGTCACTGGCCTTGTTTTGTAAACCGAGAAACTGCGAATGCACCGCAAACCAGCGCTGGCGCAGCGCACCGAGCATGCCCATGGCCTGGATGGTCTCGGCGTTGTGCAAGTGGCTGGTGGCCAGTTGCGTGGATTGCTGGGAATAACCACTGGCCTCGCCCAACGGTTTTTTGGTCAGGTATTCGTTCAGGCAGGCGAGGCCGATCAACAGTGCCGCGCCCGCCGTGGCCAATACGCCGAGCCACACGTTGAACAGGAAGATCACAAACAGGTAGATCGGAAACCACGGCGCATCGAAAAACGCGAACAGCGCCGGCCCGGTGATGAATTGGCGGATGTGGGTCAAATCGCCCAGGGATTGCCCGGCATGCCCCTGCCCGCTTTTCAAGTTGCGTTCGAAGGCGGCCTTGTACACGCGCAGGTTGAAACGCCGCTCCAACTGGCTGCCGATACGGATCACGATAAAGCTGCGGATCACCTCAAGCGTGCCAATAAACGCAAAGAAGCCGACGACCATCAGCGTCAACATCACCAGGGTGGTTTCATTCTGGGAGGACAGCACGCGGTCATACACTTGCAGCATGTAAATCGATGGCACCAGCATCAGCAGGTTAATCAGTGCGGTGAAACAACCCACACTGATCAAGATACTTTTGTACTCACCCAACGCCTTGAATAACGGCGCGACGGCATGGGACTTCGCCATGGTTTCTGATCTTCCCTGAAACAAATTTCACGCAATAGTTGCCCCAACCCCGAATGACGGAGCGGCCAACTAAGACATTCACGTTATAGGCTTATAACTGTAACTAAGGTGTCCGCTGCAATACAACTTCCAGGCCGGTGGGCGTGCGACCTTTATATTCGCCCTCTTGCTCTCGGTTGAGGTGGGTAATGCCGCTGCCTTCGGCATTCATCAGCCAGATGCCATCCGGTGTCGGCGTCCAGGTCAGGGGTTTTTCACCGAGCCATTGCGCGGCACAGGCGACGTCGCCGCCCAACGCATTCGCCTGTTCCAGCAGGTCCAGTGCGCACACCTGATCCTGCTGGTGCAATTGCCAGTGACCAGCCAACTGGGCGCTGGTGGGTAATACAAGACTGCTCGCCATCACGTGGGCTCCTGCCGATACGAACATCACCTGCAACACGCCGGTGATCACTTTGAATAAACGCTGCATCTTCACGCTCCATCGCTAAAGCGCGGCGCCGAAGCGCCGCGCCCGTGCATTACGCCACGATGTCGCTGACGGCTGCCTGGCCGACGGTGGTGACGAGGAAGTCCGCCACGCCGTGCCCGGAGAAGTCCACTGCCAACGTGCCCAGGTTGGTGCCTGCGGCATAGGTCAGTACAGCATCGCCGGCATGTCCGGTGAAGGCATTGACGAAGGTCAGGCCTGCGCCCTTGGTGATGCCGGACAGGTCGATCTTGTCGGAACCGGAGGTAAAGTCAAAGATCTTGTCCGCAGCGCCCGGCTTGGAATCGGAACTGGCACCGAACACAAAGGTGTCGTTGCCTGCGCCGCCCCATAGTTGGTCCGCACCGCCGCCGCCGTAGATGATGTCGTTGCCGGCCCCACCCTTGATCACGTTGGCCGCGTTATTGCCGATGATCAAGTCATTGCCGGCGCCGCCGAAGGCGTTCTCGATGGTCACGCCCTTGGCGATGGACACGTTGCCCACCAGGCCGCCAACGTCGGAGAACGACGCTTCATTGAGGTTGATCTTCTGGTTCTGGGTGAAGCCGGAGAAGTCCAGGGTGTCGTTGCCACCGCCGTCCCACACCGAGAACACCAGCTTGTCGGCATTCGAGGTGGCGCTGAGGAAATCACGCCCGGTGTTGGAGTTGAAGCCGTAGGTGGTGTCACCGGCGCGGGTGTTGTAGTTGGCGCCGTAGAGCTTCTGGATCGCTGCGATGTCATCGATCAGCGGGCCGGACGCGTAGGCTTCGACGCCGCCTTTGCTGAAGTTCTGGTTGGTGTTGCTCTCGCTCCAGTAGCTCATCAAGCTGTAGCCGCGCGTGTCCTGTCCATAGGTCGCGTCGTTGTAGGTTGGGTTGCCGTTCCCCGCGTTGTAGTCGCCAGGGTGCGCCAGGCCCAGGGTGTGGCCGATTTCGTGGGTCAGAGTCTGCCGGCCGTAGTTGTTCAGGTCCGGGGTCTTGTTCGGCGTGTAGCTGTTGTTGGTCAGGTACCACGAGGTGCCGTCGTAGCCTGCGCCGGTGCCGGGCAGGTAGGCGAAGGCCGCCGCGCCGTCCTGGCCGCTACTGTAGTTGCCGAAGGTCATGTGGCCGTCACCGCCCGTGGCTTTCTCGGTGAAGGTGACGTTGGCCACGTCCGCCCAGGATTGCATGGCCAATACGGCCTGTGCCTTCTGCTGGGCGTTGAATTGGCTGAAGCCCGAGATGCCATGTTTGTTCATGGTGCTCGAAGAGGCCGACGTCAGGAAGGTGTAGGTCAGGTCGATCTTGCCGTTGCCGTCAAAGTCCCGGTACGCGGCGCCGTCGCGCAGCAGCTGGGTAGCTGCCTGGTCAACGGTATAGGAGGGCTTGCCATTGATCGTGAGGTTGCCGCCACGGTCATAAAGGTGGCTGAAGCTATCGATTTGCGAGTAAGCGGTGCTGGCTTGCGCCGCCGACACGATAGCCTTGTCTTTTACTTTTGACATAAACGTACTTCCTTGTTTGCAAGTGCATCAGTCTTTGTTCGATAGGAACCTCGCGGGCGAGATCGTCCTATCACTCGCCTCTTTTGAAGGCGTAAGAAAACTGACACAACTTGAAATCTTTCGTCTACATCTTTTCCAGCACTCTAAACCACTCGAACAACAACTTAATTAAGTCCTGTGCCGTGTTTATTGGGTGGCAGTGCTTTTGTCCGACAAAAAACAGCTGGCTCATATTTAAATATTAAATAGCACTAACGCCGCTCAAGTAGAGCGGCGTCGCCATTTAATGGATCCAATATATTGGCAGGGTGTCATTAGCAACATTAAACAGCCACTACTTGTATTAATAACTTAAGGTGCCCCCTATTACCGGGACACACTCCAACCCGTCTTGTGCAATACCGCCAACAGCGTTTCACCGTCTAATCCGGGTACCTGCACACCTTGATCGGTGAGCATGCTCTCCCCGGCCAGGATCGCATTGATGATCGCCTCTTCCACCGCCTCCGCCGCCGCGCTGAACAGCGGCGAAATATGGTCGTTGTTGACCATCTGCAACGTGCTGCTGAATGGCAACCCCTTGCGTCCATAATCCGCTGGCGGCAGATCCTGGTTACCCGTGGCAAAGGCCAGGAACAGGTCACCGCTGGAATCCTCGGTGCCGCCGCCGGTACGCGCGATGCCGATGGACGCGCGTTGCGCCAGGCGCTGGCATTGGTGTGGCAACAGCGGCGCGTCGGTGGCCAGGATCACNNGGCAAGCGCCGCGAGGCCGTGCCGATGCCGCCTTTGAATTCATGGCAGATCATGCCCGTGCCGCCGCCGACCGCGCCTTCCTGCACCGGGCCGGTTTCGGCGTTGTCCACGGCTTCGCGCACATGCTCGGGGCCGACATGCTGGCCCCAAATGTCATTGAGCAGGCCGTCATAGGTTTCCATCACGACTGGCATGCACCAGTACACCGCCGGGTCCGCCAGGCGCTCGCGCTCCAGGGCGATCAGGCTGTCGCGCACAATGCCGATGCTGTGGGTGTTGGTGATGGCCAACGGGGTGGTCAACAGCCCCGCCTCGTTGATCCACTCAAGGCCAGTGGCGTCGCCATTGCCATTGAGCACGTGATAGCCGGCGAAGCACGGTTGCTGGCGGGCTTCGCCGGCGCGGGGTTGGATCACACTGACGCCAGTACGCACGTGCTTGCCGTCGACCAGCGTCTTGATCGTGCTGTGCCCGACCCGGACACCGGGCACATCGGTAATGGCGTTCCATTCACCGGGCGTGCCGAGCCCCAACGTGATGCCCAATTGACGTGCGCGCATAACCACTCCTTACAATTTCTGGAAGACCGGACTCAACCGGCCACTGATGCAATACAGAATCACCGACAGCGCCAGCAAACCGATGATGATCATGATGTCGCGGATCGAAGCCGCCGCCACCAGGGTGACCAACAGATAACCCGCCCCGAGTACCGCAACCAACGCCGGCAGCGGCCACAGCGGCATGCGATAGGGATGCTCGCGATCACGCAGCAGCACGCGGCTCATCAACGCACTCAGCGCCACCACCAGGTACACCAGCATGATCAGCAACACGCTGAACGAAGTGAGGTCGGCCAGGTTGGAGCTGAAACTCAACAGCGCCGAAGGAATCGCCAGGAACAGCGTAGCCAACCAGGGCGAATCCCAGCGTGGATGAATACGTGTGAACAGTTTGTTGATGCTCGGCGTCCACAGCGCATCGCGCCCGCTGCTGAACACCACGCGGCCGATCTGGATCACGATGGCGACAATCGCATTGAACACCGACAGGAAGATCCCGGCGCTGACCAGCCGCGACAAGGTTTCATTACCGTGGCTGGTCAACAGGTAGCCGATAGGGTCCGGGCTGCTGATCATCTCACTCAGCGATGGCGCACCGATCAACAGCGCGGTGATCGGCACCAGTTCGATGATCACCACCAGGCCCAAGGACCACAGCACTGCCTTATGCACGCCTTTGCCGCCGCATTTCATGTCCTCAGCCAGCAACACCGCCGGCCCATAGCCGTTGTAGGAAAACAGACCGATACCCACCGCGCCGATCACCAGCGCCCACGGCGCCAGGTGCAGCACGCCGTTTTCGACGATCTGCGGCTGGAACAACACACTGGCCGATTGCACCGGGTTGCCAAAGCCGATCACCACAATCACCAGCAGCGCCGCCACTTCCAGCAGCAGGCAGGTGCCGGTGATCCAGGCATTGAGCTTGATATTGAGGATGCCCAAGGCGTAGCTGCACACCACGATTACCAGCGCGACGGTCTGGGAGTCGAACTTCGTGCCCAAGGCGTTATTCAGATAAGTCGCGGCGCCTGTGGCGAGTACCGGCGGGATAAACAGCAACATCACCAGTACCGTCAGGAACGTCGCATAACCGGCCATACCACCAAACACGCGCTTGGCGTACACATACTCGCCCCCGGCGCTGTTGTGGGCGCGGCCCAACTCGGCGTAGCAAAAGGCAAACATCAGCGCGAGCAAGCCGGCCATCACAAATGCCAGGAACACGCCGCTGCCGGCCTGCTGGATGGCAAAGGGCGCAATCACAAACACGGAACTGGCCGGAGTCACCGCCGACACGGTGATGGCGACCACATCAAAGACACTCAAGGTGGGTTTCAGTACGCCGTCAGGCGTGGGGGAAGTGCTCATATCGTTATCCTCTGTCGTTGTTCTTGGTGTGAGGCAGAAACGAAACGTCTGAATATCGCGGGATATGTTTCCCGCTGAATGATGGCAACCATAAACAGGGCGTTCATGTCAGCCAATTCCCCTATTGGCGTACTCCCCTTGACGCCGCACGGCAAAAGCCGAACCCTTGGCCGATCTTTTGCGGGTGGGAGCCTGCCACATGAGCCTGTTTCGCGAAGTCGGCATGCACGCCGGCCTGGGCCGCACCATTGCACACATCGGCACCGAGCATTTCTGGAAACAGTTGGTGTTGTTGCTGCACCAGTGCCTGCCGTTCGATAACGCCCTGGCGATCTTCTACCCGGTGGATGGCCCGCCCCAGGCCCTCGAAGAATACGACGCCCAGCCCAGCAGCAAACCGGCGTCGATGCTGGTGTACCTCAATGGCTTGTATTTGCTCGACCCGTTTTTCCAGGCCTGTCGCGAGGGCTATGCCAGCGGCGTGTACCGCCTGGAAGAAGTGGCACCGGATCATTTTCGCCAGAGCGAATACTTCCTCAACTACTTCCACGACAACGTGCTGGAAGACGAGGTGCAATTCATTCTGCAATTGCCGGGCGCGGGGACGTTGTCGCTGTCGTTGGGCATGCAGCGGCGTTTCAGTTTTGATGAGACCGGGCTGATGACCACTGTGGCCGCCTGGGTATTGCCGTTGATGCAGCAACACTGGCAGCAAAGCACCCAGCGTGCGCCGGCGATGGACAGTCAGATCAGGGACGCGTTGAGCCAGTTCGGTTGTGGTGTGCTGTCGGACCGCGAGCTGGAAATCGCCCGGTTGGTGTTGCGCGGGTTCTCGTCCAAAGCCATGGCCGAGCGGCTGAGTATCTCGCCGGACACGGTGAAGGTGCACCGTCGGCATCTGTACGCCAAGCTGGATATTTCGTCACAGCCAGAGCTGTTTTCGTTGTTTATCCAGTCGTTGGGGCATGACCTGGAACACCCCTGAGCCGTGTGTGGGCTGCTGTGGTGTGGTGAGCAGGCTTGCCCGCTCACCACAGAAAGCCCGCTCACCACAATTTAGAACAGGCCTTCAGCGCCCGGTACGAATGGCGTTCCACACCCGCGTGCGCACCCGGTCGATGTTCAATGGCATCGCTTCCAGCGCAAACAACTTGCCCATCATTTCCTCACTCGGGTAGATCTTGGTATCCGCCTTGATCTCGGGATCCACCAAGCTGTCCGCCGCGCTATTGCCATTGGCGTAGTGCACAGAATTGGTGATATCCGCCATGACCTGCGGCTCCAGCAGGTAATTCATGAAGGCATAGCCGGCCTTTTCATCCGGAGCGTCGGCGGGCATGGCGACCATGTCGAACCAGATGGCGGCGCCTTCTTTGGGGATCTGATAGCCAATTTTGACGCCATTCTTGGCTTCCTT
>NZ_JACART010000063.1:0-72868 GCF_013386445.1 Pseudomonas sp. P7759 | reverse complement strand
CACCACCAGTCCTATTACTATTTTTAGTTTCAATGAAATTCATATACCTCAAAACATTTAGGGATTTCTTACGAGTATTTTCAGAAACGTCCAAGTACTTATCAAGGTCATGAAGCTTAACTTTGCATTCATTAAATCTATCCATATTTTCGACTGCAGCCATCAGGATTTGCCCAGCCACTTTATCAAAACCAACCACTGCAATATAATAAGGCATTGCGCTCGTAAGAATCTGCGCGTAAAAATTCTTTTCTAATTTATTAAATGTTATACTATTAAAAGGGTTCTTCATCTCAACCTCAACTCATTAATTAGACTGTTTGCCGCAGTCTTTTTATTTTTCTATCAATTAAAGGTTAAGGAACTTAACTTCAATCCACATCATTCCATGGGCTTTATCATGCTCAACAGCAATTAATTTCTGCTCAATTAAAACGTTCATGCATCTGCGTACATTTTCGCTTGTGCAATCCATCCACTTCCTAATCTCTGCTTTGTCCGTATAAACGACATGCAAGCCAGTTTCTGTTTTATCAGCAGCAGTACAGAGTTTTATCAATAGCGTATGCGCGGAGTGTTTTGTCAAAGCCACTTTACAAAGAGCTTCCAAGGCTTTGTCAGAAGTAGGCAGTCTTATATATCTTCTATTCTCAATGTTCATGTTGATTATTATTTAGTTTGTTTTAATACAATAGCATTTGAAAAACACAAAATTGTGGTTTAAGCACAAATTTGTTGAAAAATATTTTAGTATGAGAAAATAAAGCAAACTTTGGAGTACAATTTTTTGTACTCCAAAAAGAGAAACTCCACAAATATGTTGCAAAACACCCCTTTAGAGTACAGTTTTTTGTACTCTAAAATACCTTTACAGTACAATTTTTTGTACTGTAAAGTCTCTACAGGCCACGGAAATCAAGGACTGAAAACCTATAGCGTGCGCGTATAATTTTAGATCTCTTTAAAAACCTAAAGGCGTCAGCAAACCAGCTATCGATAACTGGGTATTGGATCATGTGTTAACCATTGAAATGCATTAGACAGTGCAATGTCTTTGGTTGATCCTTGAAGCTCATTCTTTCGTTTAACGTCCGGGCACTCGCTGCGCGAAATTGTTCAGCACTGCAAGCCCAAAACTTTGGATCATGCGTTTGTCGTTCAGCTTCCCGCCAAGATACTTTTTTAATTAAAGCTATTCCTGCATTTCTGATGGTGGATTATCTGGCCTTGCTGGTTGGTCCATTGGGCTGAATCTCGTTCAGCTCAACACGATCAGATTATTTTCCCATGAGAAGGGCTGTGAAGCGTTTTGAGACGCTTACGACCCTCCAACCTACCCTTCTGTCGTTTTCCGTACAAACTTCTCAGCACAGGTGTCCTAGGACGGAACAACCGTGGGTGACGAAAGGAAATCGAGGGTTAAAGCCTTACCAGCTCCGTAGGCACAGCAACTGAACAAATTTTGGTCAAAAAAAAGCCCCGATCCGAAGATCAGGGCTGTTTATTTTGGTACAAAGCGTTGGTACAAAACGCTTTATGTGACCTCTCGTAAGTGCTTGATTTACAAGAGCGTCAATAAAATGGCGGAGAGATAGGGATTCGAACCCTAGGTACCGGTGAAGGTACAACGGATTTCGAATCCGTCCCATTCGGCCACTCTGGCATCTCTCCAACGGCGCGCATCATAACAGCGTGACTCAGGAAAGCAAAGCTCGAAGCGAGATTTTTTTCCGTGCTATCAGATGCTTGCGTCGATTAAAGCGGTACGCCCAGACGGTTGGCGACTTCTTCGTAGGCTTCGATGACGTCACCGAGGCCCTGGCGGAAGCGGTCCTTGTCCATCTTCTTCTTGGTGTCTTTGTCCCACAGACGGCAGCCGTCCGGGCTGAATTCGTCGCCCAGGACGATGGAGCCGTCGTGGAACACGCCGAATTCCAGCTTGAAGTCCACCAGCAGCAGGCCGGCGTCGTCGAACAATTTGCTCAGCACGTCGTTGACCTTGAGGGACAACTCTTTCATGCGTGCCAGTTGCTCAGCGGTGCCCCAGCCGAATGCCACGACGTGGGATTCGTTGATGAACGGGTCGCCCTTGGCGTCGTCCTTCAGGAACAGTTCGAAGGTGTAAGGGTTGAGCTTGAGGCCCTCTTCCACGCCCAGACGCTTGACCAGGCTGCCGGCGGCGTAGTTACGCACGACGCATTCCACCGGGATCATGTCGAGCTTCTTGACCAGGCACTCGTTGTCGCCCAGCAGCTTGTCGAATTGGGTCGGAATGCCGGCCTCTTCGAGTTTCTGCATGATGAAGGCGTTGAACTTGTTGTTCACCATGCCTTTGCGATCAAGTTGTTCGATGCGCTTGCCGTCGAACGCCGACGTGTCGTTGCGAAACAGCAGGATCAGGCGGTTGGCGTCGTCGGTCTTGTACACCGACTTGGCTTTGCCGCGGTAGAGTTCTTCACGTTTTTCCATGATGGGCTCCGCTTGCTAAATGGTGGGCTAGGCGATGTGTCGCCAGTCGAGCCCTGAATCTTGATCGGCCAGTTGCAGCCAGTCCGGGTCGCACCCGAGGGTGTCGACAAAACATTGCCGGGCCAGCTGCGGCAGGTTGTTCTTGCTGCTCAGGTGGGCCAGGACCAGGTGTTGCAAATCTTGCCAGCCCAACTCATACACCAGGTACGCCGCCTGGTGGTTGTTCAAATGCCCCAGTTCGCCGCCCACCCGTTGCTTGAGAAAGCGGGGGTAATGACCGCGAGCCAACAGGTCTCGGCAGTGGTTGGACTCGATCATCAACGCATCGAGATCGCGGTAACCGTCCAATACCTTCGCGCAGTAGGAACCCAGGTCGGTGAGTACGCCAAAGCGTCGCTCACCATCGCTGAAGACATATTGCGTCGGCTCCTGGGCGTCGTGCGCCACGGCTATCACATCGATGCTCAAGGCTCCGATTTGCAGCTGCTCGCCACCGGCCAGGAAACCTGCGGGTTCAATGGGTTTGCGCATCCCGCGCAAGGTACCGCGACTGAGGTACACCGGAAGATTGTAGCGCCGAGACAGCAAACCCACGCCATGCACGTGGTCGGCATGTTCGTGGGTCACCAGAATCGCGCTCAACTGCGCGGGGTGAACCCCCAGGCGCAGCAGGCGCCGCTCGGTTTCCCGTAACGAGAAACCACAATCCACCAGCACGTACGTGTCGTCGTGGGCGACCAGCGTACCGTTCCCTTGGCTACCGCTGCCGAGAACGGCAAAACGCACCGGATCAGCCCAGGTTGTCTTGAATCACGCCCAACACTTTGCGCGCTGTCTCAGCGGGTGCAACGGTGTTGATGTTCTTCTCGACGGTGACCTGTACGCTTTCGCCAACCTTGCTCAAACGAACCTGGTAACGCTCGGCACGGGTCTCGATTTCTTCCTTGGTCGGCTGGCTGCCGAACAGTTTGCTGAAGAAACCTGGCTCTTCATCTTTATGCTCGGCCTTTTCAGCCACGTTGATGTAGTACAGGCCCAGGCTGCGGTTGATGTCTTCTACACGCCAAGGGCCCTGCTCCAATGCACGGCCAACACTGGCCCAGGCACGGTCGAGGTCTTCACCCAGGTTCAACACCACGTTGCCGCTGCCGTCTTCAGTCAGGCTGACGCGGCTCGGGGTGTCGTAATCACGCGCGGCGAGCAGGGAAACCGAACCGCCCTTCTCGGAGATACGGCTCATGCTGGCCAGCATCTCGTCAACCAGGGCCGAGTCGACACCGGTGTTGACCGAACGGTTGGTGAAATCAACGTTGGCGGTGCTGCCGGCCGGACGCTCGGCGCTGACCACGTAGACTTCACTGGTATTACGCTGCACGCCTGGTTCAATGCGCACACGCACACGGGCTTCGCTGTCGGCGGCTACACCACCGGCCTGCAGGCGCTTGGCCATGGTGGCGGACAACTCGCCGCCTTGCTGCCATGCGGTGGTGAACTCACCGGTCTGCGGGCGTTGCTCGTCGATGCGGAAACCGTTGTCCTGGAAGAACTGCACGGCCACCGGCCAGACTTCAGCAGGTGGGCGCTGGGCCACGATCCAGCGGGAATCACCGCTCTTCTGCAGGCTGTAGTCGCTGGCATCCGCCACGGCCGAGATCGGCTGTGGACGTGGCACCACGTACTCACCCTTGGTGGTGTCGTCGGCGACGTTACGCGGAATCGGCAGCAACGGGTCAAGGCGCTTGGCGACGTTGACGCCCGGCGGCAATTCCATCGGTTTGGTAGGTTGGGCTTCCAGGTAATCGCTACCGCGGTCACGGAAGTAGCCTTCCGGGCCCCAGATCCAACCGCAGCCACTGGTGCTGGAGATAATCAAGGCAAGTGCGGAAAGTCCGGCCAATCGCTTCATGCGTAGTGCTTCCTCAATTAAACCAGGACGCCGGACTGGCGCAGGGCCTGTCGCAGCGGTTCGTGACAGGCTTCGCTGAGACGGGTGAGCGGCAGACGGATACCGTCCGGCATCATGCCCATTTCAGTCAGCGCCCACTTCACGGGAATAGGGTTGGATTCGATAAACAGTGTCTTGTTGAGCGGCATCAGCTTCTCGTGGATCGCGCGGGCGGTCACGGCGTCGCCGGCAATGGCGGCGGCGCACATTTCGCTCATGGCACGCGGGGCCACGTTGGCGGTCACGGAGATGTTGCCCTTGCCGCCCAGCAGGATCAGCTCAACGGCGGTGGCGTCGTCACCGGAATACAGCAGGAAATCACTGCTCACGCCGGCCAGGATGTCCTTGGCGCGTTGCAGGTCGCCGGTGGCTTCCTTGATACCGATGATGTTCGGCACGGTGGACAAGCGGATCACGGTCGCGGCCTGCATGTCGCAGGCCGTGCGGCCTGGCACGTTGTAAAGGATCTGCGGAATATCGACCGCTTCGGCGATGGCGCGGAAGTGCTGGTACAGGCCTTCCTGGGTCGGCTTGTTGTAGTACGGGGTCACCAGCAGGCAGGCATCGGCGCCGGCCTTCTTGGCGTTCTTGGTCAGCTCGATCGCTTCACGCGTCGAGTTGGCGCCCGTACCGGCGATCACGGCAATACGGCCCGCGACGCGCTTGACCACGAATTCGATGACCTGGATGTGTTCTTCCACATCAAGGGTGGCCGATTCACCGGTGGTGCCGACCGCCACGATGGCGTTGGTGCCTTCTTGCAGGTGGAAGTCCACCAGTTTGCCCAGGCTGTCCCAGTCGAGATGACCTTGTGCATCCATGGGTGTGACCAGTGCCACCATACTGCCCGCAATCATGCAACCGCTCCTGCCGGAAAAAGAGAGCCGTAATGGTACTGGCGCCAAGATGCTTGCACAAGCGAAGTACCGCCTGAGGATGCGTTATGGCGCAACTAAACGACGGGCAATGCCATCATTGGGCCAAAGCCCGCCTTGGAGCACAGTGAAATCGAGCCGATCACGCAATGAAAACGCCACCTCCTATCCCTTGGCGACGGTTTTCGCTACCCTTCATCCTTTGATCGATACAGCCCGCACAGTATCGACCGCTCATCGTTTTAGGAAGGCTGCATGTCCACCCCCACAGTTCGCGAACAATTCCTTGTTATCAGTGCCCTCGGCGCCAACCCCATGGAGCTGACCAACGTCCTGTGCCGCGCCAGCCATGAAAACCGCTGCGCCGTCGTGACCTCCCGCCTGACCCGCCACGGCGAGTGCAGCGCACTGGTCCTGCAGATCTCCGGCACCTGGGACGCCCTGGCGCGCCTGGAAACCGGCCTGCCGGGCCTGGCTAAGAAGCATGACTTCACGGTCAATGTGGTGCGCAGTGCCGCCCTGGAGAATCGTCCCCAGGCCCTGCCTTATGTGGCGTACGTCAGCTCGGCCTATCGTTCGGACATCGTCAACGAGCTGTGCCAATTCTTCATCGACCACAACGTCGAGCTGGAGAACCTGACCTGCGACACCTACCAGGCCCCGCAAACCGGCGGCACCATGCTGAACGCCACGTTTACCGTGACCTTGCCGGCCGGCGTGCAGATCAGTTGGCTGCGCGACCAGTTCCTGGATTTCGCCGATGCCCTGAACCTCGACGCACTGATCGAGCCGTGGCGCCCACAGAACCCAATGTAAGGAAGTTTTCATGGCGGTAGTCATCGACAAACCGGTAGCCGATTTCGAAGCCCAGGCCACCAGCGGCCAGACCTTCAGCCTTGCAGCCCTCAAGGGCAAGCAAGTGGTGATCTACTTCTACCCAAAGGACAGCACGCCGGGTTGTACCACCGAAGGCCAGGGTTTTCGCGACCAGTACGCAGCATTCAAAGCGGCCAACACCGAAGTGTTTGGCGTGTCGCGGGACAGCGTGAAGTCTCACGAGAACTTCAAGGGCAAGCAGGCATTCCCCTTCGAGCTGATCAGCGACAAGGATGAAGCGGTCTGCCAGCTATTTGATGTGATCAAGTTGAAGAAGCTGTACGGCAAGGAATACCTGGGCGTGGATCGCAGCACGTTCCTGATCGATAAGGACGGCGTGCTGCGTCAGGAATGGCGTGGCGTGAAAGTGCCGGGCCATGTGGATGCAGTTCTGGCGGCGGCGCAGGCTTTGAACAAAGCCTGAAGCGCAGTGGGCTGTTGTGGTGAGCGGGCTTGCCCCGCGCTGGGTGGCGAAGCCGCCCCAAAGCCTGCCAGCGCGTTTCAACTGGAAGAACACGGTGTCTAGATTAGGGCTGCTTCGCAGCCCNNGCCCGCTCACTACAGAAGGTTAAGCAGCTACAACAGCGGCGCCACCACCGGCTCCTGTCGCGGCCACGCATCCAGCACCGCCTTGAACAGCGTCGCCAGGGGGATTGCAAAGAACACGCCCCAGAATCCCCATAACCCACCAAACAACAGCACCGCGCAGATGATCGCGACCGGGTGCAGGTTGACGGCCTCCGAGAACAACAGTGGCACCAGCACGTTGCCATCCAAGGTCTGGATGATCCCGTACACCGCCATCAGGTAGATGAACTGGTCACTCCAGCCCCACTGGAACAGCGCGATCAGCGCCACCGGCACGGTCACCACCACAGCGCCGACGTACGGCACTACCACTGAAATACCCACCAACAACGCCAGCAACGCCGCGTAGTTCAGGTCCAGGGCGATAAAAGCGATATAGGTCACGCCGCCGCAGATAATGATCTCGATGACCTTGCCACGAATATAGTTGGCAATCTGCCGATTCATTTCCTCGGCCACCCGGGTAATCAACGCACGTTCGCGCGGCAGATAGCCACGTACCCAACGGCCGATCATGGCGCGGTCCTTGAGGAAGAAGAACACCAGGATCGGCACCAGCACCAGGTAGATCATGATGTTGACCAGCAACGGCAGGCTGGACAGGGAAAAAGTCAGCGCCCATTGCCCGAATTTTCCGATCTCGCCGCGCGCTGCTTCGATGGCCTGCAACACCTGTTCGTCCGACACCAGGTGCGGGTAGCGCTCCGGCAACAGCAGCAACAGCGATTGCCATTTGGCGAGCATGCCCGGCAGTTCGTTGAACAGCGTGATCAGTTGATGCCACAGCAACGGCAATACCACCACGATAAACAGCACCAGCAGGCCCATGAACAAGGCGAACACCAGGCCCACGGCGGCTCCCCCCGGCAAGCGCAAACGCTCCAGTGTGGTCACCAGCCCTTGCATCAGATACGCGAGCACCATCCCCGCCAATACCGGCGCCAGCATGCCGCCCAAGGTGAGCACGGCCGTAAAGGCCAGAAACAGTAGGACCGCCAGCACCACGGCCTCCTCATCGGAGAAATAGCGCTGGATCCAGTCTCGTAACACTTTGAACATCAATCAACCTCGGGTGGTAGGGGCGAACGGTTCAGGCCTTGCGCAACCAGTAACGGTACACACCGGCGGCGTCTTCTTCATGGAGCAGGGTGTGGCCGGCGAGCTTGGCAAAGGTGCGGAAATCACGCTGGGAGCCCGCGTCCGTGGCGATCACCTTGAGCACTGCACCACTGGCCAGGCGATTGAGCTCCAACTTGGCCTTGAGCAAGGGCAACGGGCAATTGAGGCCGCTGGCATCGAGTTCGGCATCAAAGGCTACAGCGTCGGTCATGGTTTACTCCAGGCAAGCGTCGGGGATGCTTAGAATATCTGGTCCGAAGCTCAGTGTCCGGCTACAGTAAGCTCTTTGTCGAAAGGCTTTGTGCATGACTTTTTTGCGCCCCACCCTGCTGACGCTGGCTTGCCTGCTGGCCTCCCCAGGCTTCGCTGACGACCTGCCGTCACTCGGCGACGCCAGTTCTGCCATTGTCTCGCCACAACAGGAATACCAGTTGGGCCGCGCCTGGCTGGCCTACCTTCGAGGCCAGGTCTCGCAACTCAACGACCCGCAGCTCAAGGATTATGTCGAAACCAGCGTCTACAAGCTGGTGGAGACCAGTCAGGTCAACGACCGGCGCCTGGAGTTCATCCTGATCAACAGCCCGCAATTGAACGCCTTTGCCGCGCCTGGCGGAATTGTCGGGGTCAACGGCGGCCTGTTCCTCAACGCCCAGACCGAAGGGGAATATGCCTCGGTACTGGCCCACGAACTGGCGCACTTATCCCAGCGTCACTTCGCCCGTGGCGTGGAAGCGCAACAGCGTATGCAGATCCCAATGATGGCGGCCCTGCTGGGTGGCATCATTGCCGCAGCAGCCGGCGCGGGCGACGCGGGTATTGCCGCGATTGCCGGCACCCAGGCGGCGGCGATCCAGGAACAGCGCCGGTTCTCCCGCCAGAACGAACAAGAGGCGGACCGTATCGGTATCCTCAACCTGGAAAAAGCCGGCTACGACCCGCGCTCCATGCCGACCATGTTCGAACGCCTGATGCGCCAATACCGCTTCGATGCCAAGCCGCCAGAATTCCTGCTGACGCACCCGGTCACCGAATCGCGGATCGCCGACACCCGCAACCGGGCCGAGCAAGCCAAAGCCGGTGGCAAGGAAGACAGCCTGCGTTATCAACTGATTCGCGCACGGGTGCAGCTGCAATACGAAGACACGTCAGGCCTCGCCGCCAAGCGCTTCCAGGCGCAGCTGGACGAGAACCCGAAGAACGATGTGGCGCGTTATGGCCTGGCTATCGCCCAGATCAAGGGCTCTCAGTTCAAGCAAGCTCGGGAAAACCTGACGATGTTACTGGCCAAGGCGCCGAACGACATCACCTATAACCTGGCGCTGATCCAGCTTGATATCGACAACAACCATCTGCCTGATGCCCAGCAACGTACTGATCGAATGCTGACCCAGTACCCCAGCAACTATCCGTTGAATCAGATCCGGGTGGACCTGCTGCTCAAACAGAACCGCACCGCGGATGCGGAGAAAGCCCTGGATGGCTTGCTCAAATCTCGTCCTGACGACCCCGACGTCTGGTACCAAGTCGCCGAGACGCGCGGTTTGTCCGGTAACATCATCGGTCTGCACCAGGCACGTGCCGAGTACTTTGCGCTGGTGGGTGATTTCCAGCAGGCGATCCAGCAGCTGGATTTTGCCAAGCGTCGCGCAGGCAGCAACTTCCCACTCTCTTCACGTATCGACGCACGCCAGCGCGAATTGATCGAACAGGAACGCCTGGTCAAAGGGATGATGAGCTAAACCTCTCGTCCACAAAAAAGCCCCGCCTTCAAACGAAGGCGGAGCTTTTTGTTTCTAACGACTTACTCGGCGAGCTTGAACGTGATGAAGCTTGCACGCCCCTGACGCAGCACGCGCATCGACACCGAACGATTCTTCGGCAACGCCTTGGCGATGTCGGTGAATTGCTTGGTGCTGTCGATGGCCTGGTTGTTCAGGTGGGTGATGACATCACCCGGCTGCAAACCGATCAGGGAGGCAGGACCGTCCTGTACTTCCTTGATCACCACGCCACTCTTGAGGTCGAAGGTTTTCTTCTGCTCATCGGTCAGCTCGGCCACGGCAATACCCAGGCGGTTGCTGCTGCGCTCGGCGCCTGGCTTGGCATTGCCCAAGGCATCCAGGGTTGCGCCTTCTTCAGGGATGGCACCGACCGTCAGCTCAACGGTCTGGCGCTTGCCTTCGCGGATCACTTCCAGCTTGGCCTTGCTGCCCGCCTTGAGTGCGCCTACCAGATGTGGCAGGTCGGCCGACATAACGATCGGCTGGCCGTTCATGCTCAGGATCACGTCGCCGACTTGCAGGCCGCCTTTGGCAGCCGGGCCGTCGTCCTGGATCTGTGCGACCAACGCACCGGCCGGCTTGTCGAGGCCGAACGACTCGGCCAGGTCTTTGTTCACTTCCTGGATCACCACGCCCAACCAGCCACGGCTGACTTTGCCGCCGCTTTTCAGCTGGTTGGAAACATCCATGGCGACGTCGATCGGGATAGCGAACGACACGCCCATGAAACCACCGGAACGGGTGTAGATCTGCGAGTTGATCCCCACCACTTCACCGGCCAGGTTGAACAGCGGACCACCCGAGTTACCCGGGTTGATCGGCACGTCGGTCTGGATAAACGGCACGTAGTTTTCGTTCGGCAGGCTGCGGCCTATGGCGCTGACGATGCCCTGGGTCACGGTGTGGTCAAAACCAAACGGCGAGCCGATGGCGACGACCCACTGCCCGGCCTTCAGATCCTGGGATTTGCCCAATTTCAGCACGGGCAGGTCTTTGCCTTCGATCTTCAGCAGCGCCACATCGGAACGAGGGTCAGTGCCCACCAGCTTGGCTTTCAGTTCACTGCGGTCAGCCAGGCGCACGAGAATCTCATCGGCGTCGGCAATCACGTGGTTATTGGTGAGGATGTAGCCGTCCGGCGAGATGATGAAGCCCGAGCCCAGGGACTGAGCCTCACGCTGGCCACCCCCGCCACCACGGGGGGCACGCGGTTGCGGCATGCCGCGTTCAAAGAACTCGCGCAACATTGGCGGCAGGCCTTCCAGGTCCGGCATCTGCTGGTTGGAAACTTTGCGATCCGGCAGTTTTTGCGTGGTACTGATGTTCACCACGGCCGGCGAGGCTTGCTCAACCAACTGGGTAAAGTCAGGCAGCTCGGCCGCTTGCGCGGGCAAGGCCTGACCCAGCACCAACACCGTGGCGACTATGGATAGGTAAGACTTCAAACGTGGTATCGACATACAGCTCCCGTTACGACGAGCAGGGTTGAGCGACAGGGTTCAAGAAACGCCGAAAACTGCGACCGACATCTTTGTTCCGCGAACAAAACAAGGCCAGAGCCGACAAGCCCTGACCTATAAAAAACATAAGAGATTTTTGCAAGTGAAAATGCTGATCCAGACATTTCATGCTCTCGGCAGCCAACCTGGCATGCAAATACAGTGAAACGTCAGGATGAACATAGGATTAACGGCTCACGGCTGGGCGGCTGGTTTTTTTTCGCCGCGCACCGACAACGCGATACGTTCTGCGGTGCCGATCGGGATTTCGCCCACCACGGTCACCATCATTTCGCCGTCCACCGTATTCAGGCGACGGGATACGGCCACCGTTGGGCCCAGTTGGGTACGGGTTTCGGTGACACCCGCATCGCTGATCGGCTCAAGGAACACAGAGAAACGCGCCAATCCATCCTCGTACATCAGGCTGTCGACTGTGGCCTTGGTATGAGTGTCTTTTCGTGCACTCGTATTGGTCAGCTGAAAGCCTGGCGGCAACCACTCCAAATGCCAGGCTTCGGTCGACTGCACCTCTGGCGCTTTGTCATTGGCGACGGATATGGGAGTGCATTCGCTGCTGGGTTGCAGATCGCGATCATTCGGCACGACCGATGTGTTCAGTCGCGTGAACTGGAAGCGCTCAAGCAGTTGGCCCTGGTCGTTCAGCAGAAGGGACTTGAGCGGCAGCGCCGTTTCACGATCCAGATGCAGTTCAAAACCGTAGCGATACTGGTCACGTGGCGTGATCGACACGATCACCGCGTTACGCCCGGCCACACGGGATTTGCCAATGACGGCCAGTTCGTAGAATTGATTGAGTTTTTGCGGATCCAGCGCACGGGACGGCGCATCACGCGAGTTACCAAGGCCTGCGACAAGGGAGCCGCTGACACATTGGGCCCGGCCATCCACTCGCACGACTTCCTGGGCAGAACCATCGAGCTGCAAGAGCCGCTCACGGACCTGGCCCTCCTGGACACGATGCCAGATGTCATGCGTGGAAAAACTGCCGTTACGTTCGTAGACGAACGTGCCTTGAAAGCTTTGCTGCTGCTCTGCACGCCCAAGTCGAGTCAGCCAGTCTTGGGCTTCATCGGCGTGGGCGGGGAGTGCAAACCAACCACTGAGCAAAAGCGTAAGGAGCGGTATGGCTCGCATAGAGCTCCTTACGGATTAGCGGTTTTCCAGGCTTGCCGCGCGAGCATAGGGCAGAGCGGTTTCAGTGCCCTTCAGAGCCGACTCCTGTGCGTGTTGGCGCAGGTAGCCTGGAAGACGCTGGTCCTGCCAGCCGGATTGCCCTTGCAGTACACCGTTGGCCATCGGGCCGGTGGTGTCAGAGCTTTCCTTGTAGCCGGCCAGTACCGCTGGACCTTTGACTTGCGGACCGGCCATGACCGGTTGCTGAGTTTGCTGGGCCAGTTCGGCACCGGCGATTTCGTCCTGGTTGTACAGGCGAACACCGGCCAACACTGCAACAGTCACCGAGGCAGCCACTGCCAGGCGACCCAGGCTACGCCATGGACCACGAGCAGCTTTTGCCGGAACGGCTTCATCAGCCAGCGCGGCAGAAACGGCCGCAGCAATATCCAGACGAGGGATTAGAAGATCCTTGTGCATCACCGCCCGAGCGACTTGGTAACGAGACCAGGTATCACGGGTTTCGGCATCATCAAATGCGTTGAGCACTCGACGAAGTTCCAGTTCATCCGCTTCGTTATCCATCACTGCGGACAGCGATTCCTGCAGGGCATCACGACTCATGGCGGTTCCTCTCTTGGCTGTCGCCGCTGTCTTTAGTTTTCCTGCAACAACGGTTGCAAGGCTTTATCGATGGCTTCCCGGGCCCGGAAAATCCGTGACCTTACAGTCCCCACCGGACACTGCATGACGCTCGCAATGTCTTCGTAACTCAGACCATCGAATTCACGTAAAGTTAACGCCGTACGCAAATCTTCTGGCAGTTGCTGAATAGTGCGATGAACGGTGCCTTCGATCTCGTCGCGCAGCAATGCACGCTCCGGCGACTCGAGATCCTTGAGGCCGTGATCACCATCGTAAAATTCCGCATCTTCTGAACTTACATCGCTATCCGGTGGGCGGCGTCCGCGAGACACCAGATAGTTCTTCGCCGTGTTGATGGCGATTCGGTATAGCCACGTGTAAAACGCACTATCACCGCGAAAGTTACCAAGTGCACGGTAGGCCTTGATAAAGGCTTCCTGTGCAACGTCCTGCGCTTCATGGGTGTCGTGCACAAACCGCACGATCAACCCGAGAATTTTGTGCTGGTATTTCAGCACTAGCAGATCAAAAGCTCGCTTGTCGCCGCGTTGAACGCGCTCGACCAGCTGCTGATCCTCTTCCTGGGTTAGCATGAACACTCCTCGTTGTACATAAAGGAGGCTTGCATAACTAAACGATCAGGCTTGCAAACATAGACTCGGTCTTTTCGCAAAAGTTCTCCCCCTTCAAGCAAGTTTCCGGCACGCACTGATTTGGCACACACGAAAAACGCAGTACGGGCATGGCCGACTGCGCGAATAATCTTGTCGCCGGTTTTCTGACGCGTCCAATGCTCCCGACGGGCCAATAAACTCAACGTTTTCCCAGCTTTCGGGCAACCTGCTATTGAGTCGGGGCTTATGCAAAAAGTTCCCATCTCAATAACCTGGCGATTTTACCCCAGCCGTGCACCGTAATCTCACATTGCCACGAATGCCCGGCTATTGTGCCGCTCCACCCCTCTATATACTAGTAGCCCGTGTGACCCTTTGATTCGCCGATCCAGGCGTCCTGTTTGCGCCACCTCTTCGGATCGCTTTTTGCGGAATCCCTCAAATGAGCCAACAGTTTCAACACGATGTCCTGGTGATCGGCAGCGGCGCGGCTGGTTTGAGCCTTGCGCTGACCCTCCCCAGCCACCTGCGCATTGCGGTACTGAGCAAGGGCGACCTGGCCAACGGCTCGACATTCTGGGCCCAGGGCGGTGTCGCCGCCGTGCTGGACGACACCGACACGGTGCAATCCCACGTCGAAGACACCCTCAACGCCGGCGGTGGCCTGTGCAATGAGGAAGCAGTGCGCTTCACCGTCGAGCACAGCCGCGAAGCCATCCAATGGCTGATCGATCAAGGCGTCCCCTTTACCCGCGACGAACACGCGGGCAGCGACGACGGCGGTTTTGAGTTCCACCTGACCCGAGAAGGCGGCCACAGCCACCGCCGCATCATCCATGCGGCAGACGCCACTGGCGCCGCTATTTTCAAGACACTGCTCGACCAGGCTCGCCAGCGCCCCAATATAGAATTGCTGGAACAACGCGTCGCGGTCGACCTGATCACCGAAAAACGCCTGGGCCTGGACGGCGAACGCTGCCTCGGCGCCTACGTACTCAACCGCACCAGCGGCGAAGTCGACACGTACGGTGCGCGCTTCACCATTCTTGCCTCCGGCGGCGCGGCCAAGGTCTACCTCTATACCAGCAACCCCGACGGCGCCTGTGGCGACGGGATTGCCATGGCCTGGCGCTCGGGCTGCCGGGTGGCCAATCTGGAATTCAACCAGTTCCACCCCACTTGCCTGTATCACCCGCAAGCCAAGAGCTTCCTGATTACCGAAGCCCTGCGTGGCGAAGGCGCCCACCTGAAACTGCCCAACGGCGAACGTTTCATGCAGCGCTTCGACCCGCGCGCCGAACTGGCCCCGCGCGATATCGTCGCCCGCGCCATCGACCATGAAATGAAGCGCCTGGGCATCGACTGCGTCTACCTGGACATCAGCCACAAACCCGAAGCCTTCATCAAGACCCACTTCCCTACGGTCTACGAGCGTTGCCTGGCGTTCAACATCGACATCACCCAAGGCCCGATCCCCGTGGTGCCGGCTGCGCACTACACCTGCGGCGGCGTGATGGTCGACCAGCACGGTCGCACCGACATCCCAGGCCTGTATGCAATTGGCGAAACCAGCTTTACCGGCCTGCACGGCGCCAACCGCATGGCCAGCAACTCGCTGCTGGAATGTTTCGTCTATGCACGCTCGGCGGCGGCAGACATCCTTCAACAACTACCGCGCATTCCGGTGCCGGCCGCCCTGCCCCGCTGGGACGCCAGCCAGGTGACCGATTCGGACGAAGACGTGATCATCGCCCATAACTGGGACGAACTGCGCCGCTTCATGTGGGACTACGTGGGGATCGTGCGCACCAACAAACGCCTGCAACGCGCGCAGCATCGAGTGCGGTTGCTGCTGGACGAAATCGACGAGTTCTACAGTAACTACAAGGTCAGCCGCGACTTGATCGAGTTGCGCAACCTGGCCCAGGTGGCGGAACTGATGATCCGCTCGGCCATGGAACGCAAGGAAAGCCGCGGCCTGCATTACACCCTGGATTACCCGCAGATGCTGCCCGAGGCGCGCGACACTATCCTGGTGCCAACCACCTACGGCGGCTGAACTTAAGGCGAACCCGCAGGCGCCGATGCACATCGGCGACCTGCGAATCCCTGGGCACACACACCGAACGTATCCGCCATTCGCCCGGCACCCGGTAGCGCAGCACGACGATCAACGGCAATGCGAGGCTGTCCGGTCGCAACTGCACGCTGTGCCAGCCCTGCTCCGCATTGAGCAACTGCCAGCCGTCGGCGTCGCGACGCAGGCCACGAATCGACGAACGGTGAGTCAGCAGGACAAAGCGCGGCAAAACCCAGGCTGCGTGCGCCAGACACGCCATCAGGCCAAGGGTTGAATAGGACAGATCAAGAAACAAAAGCGCACCCAGCGCGAACAGCTGGGCAAGAAGATACGCCGCCAGCAACAGCCGTGAGGCCTGCCAGCGGCATTCGAATGTATTACTTGGGCTGGACACGGTCCAGGATCATCCGAACCATGCGCTGCAGCTCTGGGTCTTCGGATTCGGCGCGCTCCATGAACCAGCCGAACATGTCCTGGTCTTCACAAGTCAGCAGCCTGACGTAGAGGTCGCGATCCACCTGATTGAGCGTTGCATAGACCTCTTTGGTGAAAGGCACCAGCAACACATCCAACTCCAGCATGCCACGACGGCTGTGCCAGTAGAGACGATTGATTTCTACATCTTCGACCATGGAGCGCTCCTCAAATAGGCGGCAAGTATACAGGCCCGACGGCACCGGAACAGTCGGCTTTGGTCGCCCCATACGGAAACTATCCATTTGCCGGGCGCCCCTCTATGATGCACCCATGACTTTTTGACCTGCGATGACCCATGGCTGACTCTGCTTTCTTCTGCCCCCTGTCCCACGAAGGCGTTCTCGCCGTCCGCGGCGCTGATGCCGCCAAGTTCCTTCAGGGCCAACTGACCTGCAACCTCAATTACCTGAGCGATACCCAGGCCAGCCTCGGCGCGCGCTGCACGCAAAAAGGGCGCATGCAGTCGAGCTTTCGCATCCTGCTGCAAGGTGACGGCGTGTTGCTGGCCATGGCCACCGAGCTGCTGGAACCGCAGCTGGCCGACCTGAAGAAATACGCCGTGTTCTCCAAGTCCAAGCTTACCGACGAGAGCGCCGCCTGGGTACGTTTCGGCCTGGTGAATGCGGACACGGCCCTGGGCAGCCTTGGCCTTGAGCTGCCGGCCGAGAACGACAGCGTCGCCCGCAACAATGCACTGATAGCCATTCGTGTGTCCCCTGGTCGCACTGAACTCTGGGTGCCTGCCGAGCAAGGTGACGCCGTACGCAATCAATTGACTGCAAGCCTTGAACAAACCGATCTGAATGAGTGGCTGCTGGGGCAAATCCGTGCGGGCATCGGCCAAGTCATGCCGCAAACCCGCGAGCTGTTCATCCCGCAGATGCTCAACCTGCAGGCCGTGGGTGGCGTGAGCTTCAAGAAAGGCTGCTACACCGGCCAGGAAATTGTCGCGCGCATGCAGTACCTGGGCAAACTCAAACGTCGCCTGTACCGCTTGAGCCTCAATGCGCCTGAACTGCCCGAGCCAGGCACCCCGTTGTTTTCCCCCAGCCACAACAGTGCAATCGGCGAAGTGGTCATTGCGGCAAAAGCCGGCGAGAGCATTGAACTTCTGGCCGTGTTGCAAGCCGAAGCTGCCGATAGTGGCGATGTGCACGTAGGCACACTGGAAGGTCCCGGCTTGCAACTGCTCGACCTGCCTTACACGCTCGACCGTGATCGAGAGATCCAGCGCTGATCGCCGTACCTTTTTGCAACACCCTAGAGAGCATGAATGAACAAGCTGGCGGAAAAAGTCCAACAGGCTTTAGTGAGGGCCATCGACAACGATGACCTGGTTCTGCCGACATTGCCGGAAGTGGCCCTGAATATTCGTCAGGCTGCTGAAGACCCGGAAATCAGCATCAGCCACTTGAGCAAAGTGATCGGTCGCGATACCGCGCTGTCGGCGCGCCTGATCAAAGTGGTCAACAGCCCGTTGTTGCGCGCCACCCAGGAAGTCACCGACCTGCACACCGCCATCACCCGGCTGGGCACCAACTACAGCAGCAACCTGGCGATCGGCCTGGTGATGGAGCAGATCTTCCACGCCCGCTCCGACGTGGTCGAACAAAAGATGCGCGATGTGTGGCGCCGTAGCCTGGAAGTGGCGGGCGTCAGCTACGCCCTCTGTCGTAGCCACAGCCAGCTCAAGCCAGACCAGGCGGCCCTTGGCGGCCTGGTGCACCAGATCGGCGTGCTGCCGATCCTGACGTACGCCGAAGACCATTACGAGTTGCTCGCGGACCCGGTCAGCCTCAATCACGTCATCGAGAGCATCCACCCGTTGCTCGGTGACAAGCTATTGAGTGGCTGGGACTTCCCGGAAATGCTTGCCAAACTGCCCGGCCAATACCTGGACCTGGAGCGCGATTCGGCCAGCCTCGACTACGTCGACCTGGTGCAGGTGGCTGTGTTGTATTGCCATCGCGGCACTGATCACCCCTTGGCCAGCGTCCCGGTCTCCACACTTCCGGCGATCAAGAAGCTACGCGTCGACCCCTATAGCGATGCGTTGCGCGCCGAGCTGGATGAAGCCCGCTCGATGTTCTACTGATCAACCCGCGATAAAACTTACCCGCACTTTCAACCCGGCCAGTTCGCCATCATGCAGGCTGATCTGTGCCAGGTGCGCCCGGCAAATCTCACCGACAATCGCCAGCCCCAGGCCTGACCCCATGCCCTGCTGGCTGCGACGGTAGAAGCGTTCAAATACGCGGTCCCGCTCATCCAGCGGAATGCCTGGGCCATCGTCTTCCACTTCCAGTACCGCCGGCGCCGTCACCCGCAGAATCACATTGCCGCCCGGCGGCGTGTGAGCCAGGGCATTGTCCACCAGATTGCTCAACAGCTCATTCAACAAGGTCGGCTCACCGCGCAGCCACACCGGCTCGTCGGCCTCCAACGCCAGCGCCACGCCGCGTGCGTGGGCCAACGGCGCCATGGCCATGCCCAGCTCTCGGGCCAACTGGCTGAGGTCGAGCAACTGCGCGCCACCTTCGGCAATCGCGCGGGCGCCATTTTCAATGCGTGCCAGGGACAACAATTGATTAGCCAGATGTGTCAGACGGTCAGTGCCTTGGGCTGCGGTTTCCAGGGTATTGCGCCAGGTGACGGGGTCCTCGGCACGCAAGCCCAGTTCCAGCCGGGCCTTGAGCGCAGCCAGCGGTGTGCGCAGCTCATGGGCCGCATCAGCGATAAATTGCGCCTGGCGCTCAAACTGACCGCGCAGGCGTTCGGTGAAGTGGTTGAGGGAGCGCACCAGTGGCCCAAACTCATGCTGCACTTCCACCAAGGGCAACGGGCGCAAGTCGTCAGGCTGACGCTCCTCTACCGCCGTGCGCAGGCGCTCCAGCGGGCGCAACGCCGCACTGACGGCAAACCACACCAGCAGCAATGCGCCGACAGCGAGCATCCCCAGGCGCAGCAAAGTGTCTGCCATTAGGCTGCGGGCCATGCTGACGCGCGCTTCATCAGTTTCAGCGACACGGATTTCCGCCATACCGTTCATGTTCGGCTCGGAGACTGCCTTGAGCAGGCTGACCACCCGCACCTGCTGCCCCTGATACATGGCGTCATAGAAACGTGCCAGCGCCGGATAATCGTCGGTGCGTGGTGTACCCGGCGGTGGGCCGGGCAGGTTTTCGTAGCCGGAGATCAGCTTCTGGTCGATGTCGTTGACCTGGTAATAAATGCGCCCGGCGCTGTCGTAGGCAAAAGTGTCCAACGCGACATAGGGCACATTGGCGCTAAGGGTGCCATCCACTTGGGTCAAGCCAGCGGCGATGGTGCGCGCCGAGGCCAACAGCGTGCGGTCGTAGGCGGTGTCAGCAGCTTCGCGACCATTCCAATAAGCGCTCATGCCACTGGCGAGCATCAACAGCACCAACAACAGCGCCAGGTTCCACAGCAGGCGCCAGCGCAGGCTGCTGGGCTTATGCATCGCGGGCTTCCAGCAGGTAGCCGAGGCCGCGGAAGGTCACGATGGCGATGGGCTGGCCGTCGAGTTTCTTGCGCAGGCGATGCACGTAGATTTCGATGGCATCGGGGCTGGCTTCTTCGTCCAGGCCGAACACCTGGGAAGCCAGTTGCTCCTTGCTCATCACCCGGCCCGGCCGGGCAATCAGCGCCTCCAGCACCGCTTGCTCGCGGGAGGTGAGCGTCATCAGCTCGCCGCCCACGGTGAAGCGCCGCGTGTCGAGGTCATAGACCAACACGCCGCAGGCCTGCTGGCGCTCGCCGCCCAACACACTGCGCCGCAGCAATGCCTTGACCCGCGCTTCCAACTCGGTGAGTTCGAACGGTTTGGCGAGGTAATCGTCAGCCCCAAGATTGAGACCGTGCACGCGGTCTTTCACATCACTGCGCGCGGTCAGCATCAGCACCGGCAGATTTTTTCCACGGGCGCGCAAACGTGCAAGCACTTCGAAACCGTCCATGCGCGGCAGCCCCACATCGAGGATCGCCGCCGCGTATTCCTCACTGCTCAGGGCCAGGTCCGCCGCCACGCCATCGTGCAGCACGTCAACGGTCAGACCCGTGCTCTTGAGCGCTTGCGCGACACTTTCGGCAAGTTGCAGATGGTCTTCAACCAGCAGGACACGCATGGATTTCTACCTCGTTCAGGGGTGGTCGGCGCCACGCTTTGGCGGGCAGTTTACAGGCGCCACCTGCCCTGTGAAGCCCGAAAACATTGAAAGGCCACTGAAAGGTTAGTGAAAGCTTCGCCCTTTAGCATCCAGCCACGGTGGTCTATGCCCGCCGAGCTGCCTTCGCGCCGCGCCCGAAAAACGCCTCGAAGCGTTTTCGCCAAAATAAGAACAATAACGGAGTACACAACGATGCTGTCGACACAGCCCCAGGCCCCCTCGCCTGTTCGTTTTTCTCGCCTGACCCAGACCGCCCTCGCCAGTGCTGCTACCCTTGCCGGCTTTTCGCCGCTCAGCCAGGCTGCCTTCTTCGAAGACAGTAGCGCGACCCTGGAAACCCGCAACATGTACTTCAACCGCGACTTCCGCGACGGCACCAGCGCCCAGCAATCCAAACGCGACGAATGGGCCCAGGGCTTCATGCTCAACCTGCAATCGGGCTACACCGACGGCACCGTCGGCTTTGGCGTGGATGCGCTGGGCATGCTCGGGGTCAAGCTCGACTCCAGCCCCGACCGCACCGGCACCGGCCTGTTGCCCACCCACGACGATGGCCGCGCCGCCGACGAGTACTCCAAGCTGGGCCTGACCGGCAAAGTGAAGATCTCGGCCACCGAGCTGAAAATCGGCTCGCTGATCCCCGAACTGCCGATCCTCAAGCCCAATGACGGCCGCATCCTGCCGCAGACCTTCAACGGCGGCCTGATCACCTCCAAGGAATTCAAGAATCTGGTGTTCACCGGGGGCCGCCTGGACAAGGCCAAGGACCGCGACGACAGCAACTACGAAGACATCGCGCTCAACAACAAGAACAGCCGCTTCGTCAGCGGCGCCACCGGCAAGCACTTCAACTTTGGCGGCGCCGACTACAAGTTCGCCGACAAGATCACCGGCAGCTACCACTTCGCCCAACTCGACGACGTGTACCGCCAGCACTTCCTCGGCCTGGTGGCCGCACGCCCGATGGGCCCCGGCACCTTCGCCACCGACCTGCGCCTGGCCATCAGTGATGACACTGGCAGCGCGCGTGGCGGCAAGATCGACAACACGTCCCTCAACGGCCTGTTCAGCTATGCCCTCAATGGCCACAAGCTCAGCGCCGGCTACCAGCACATGTCCGGCGACAGCGCCTTCCCGTATGTGGATGGCAGCGACCCGTACCTGGTCAACTTTGTGCAGATCAACGACTTTGCCGGCGCCGAAGAACGCTCCTGGCAGGCACGCTACGACTTCGACTTCGCCAAGCTGGGCATCCCCGGCCTGAGCTTCATGAGCCGTTACCTCTCGGGTGACAACATCAAGCTCAAGAACGGTGAAACCGGCAAGGAATGGGAACGCAACAGCGAGATCAAGTACGTGGTGCAAAGCGGCACGTTCAAGGACGTGGCCGTGCGCCTGCGCAACGCCACTTACCGTTCCAACTACTCAGCCCGTGATGCGGATGAAATGCGCTTGCTGGTCAGCTATAGCGTCGCCCTTTGGTAGTACCCCCTCATAACAACAAAGATGGAGATAACCATGACCCCTTCACTGCGTAAATTGGCCCTCGCCGCCGGCTGCATGCTGTTCGCCGGCCAACTGCTGGCTGCCGACGAACCCAAGCGCCCGGAATGCATCGCCCCAGCCTCGCCTGGCGGCGGTTTTGACCTGACCTGCAAACTGGCGCAAAGCGCGCTGGTCAACGAAAAGTTGCTGAGCAAGCCGATGCGCGTGACCTACATGCCAGGCGGCGTGGGTGCGGTGGCCTACAACGCCGTGGTCGCCCAGCGTCCAGCCGATGCCGGCACCCTGGTGGCTTGGTCCAGCGGTTCGCTGTTGAACCTGGCCCAAGGCAAGTTCGGCCGTTTCGATGAAAGCGCCGTGCGTTGGCTGGCAGCAGTCGGCACCAGCTACGGGGCCATCGCAGTGAAAGCCGATTCGCCCTACAAGACCCTCGACGATCTGGTCAAAGCCCTGAAGAAAGATCCGGGCAGTGTGGTGATCGGTTCCGGCGGCACCGTCGGCAGCCAGGACTGGATGCAAACCGCGCTGATCGCCAAGGCCGCCGGGATCAACCCGCGCGAACTGCGTTACGTGGCGCTCGAAGGCGGCGGCGAAATTGCCACCGCCCTGCTTGGCGGCCACATCCAGGTGGGCAGTACCGACATCTCCGACTCCATGCCGCACATCCTCAGCGGTGACATGCGCCTGCTGGCCGTGTTCTCCGAGCAGCGCTTGGACGAGCCGGAAATGAAGAACATTCCGACCGCCAAAGAGCAAGGCTACGACATCGTCTGGCCGGTGGTGCGCGGTTTCTACCTCGGGCCAAAAGTCAGCGATGCCGACTACGCCTGGTGGAAAGACGCCTTCGACAAACTGCTGGCCTCGGAAGAGTTCGCCAAGCTGCGTGACCAGCGCGAGCTGTTCCCGTTCGCCATGACCGGCCCGGAGCTGGACACCTACGTGAAGAAACAGGTGGCTGACTACAAAGTGCTGGCCAAAGAGTTTGGCCTGATCCAGTAATCACCCCTTCCTGTCGCACGGCCACGCCCCTTTCAACCGGGGCGCGGCCCAGGAGTTTCACATGCTCTTACAACGCATTTTCGCCAGCGTGATGCTGCTGGTCTGTGCCGGTCTCGCGCTGATGGCGTGGCCGTATCAGGCCGCGTTTTCCTACGAGCCGGTCGGGCCGCGCGCCTACCCGTTGCTGATGCTCGGGCTGATGAGCCTGGGCCTGATCTACATGATCATCCGCCCACAGCCCACCAAGCACACCGAAGAAGAACCCGCGCTGGACCGCGAAACCCTGATCAAGATCGGCATCTGCGTCGGCCTGTTGATCGTGTTCGCCGGCACCTTCGAACCCCTGGGTTTCATCCTCAGCAGCATGCTGATCGGCATTCCGATGGCGCGCCTGTATGGCGGCCGCTGGCTACCGAGCGTGGTGATCGTCAGCCTGATGGCGATTGGTCTTTACCTGCTGTTCGATAAAGCCATGGATGTGCCGCTGCCCCTCGGCCTGCTCGACGTTCTGGAGAACTG
The DNA here is from genome assembly GCF_013386445.1 of Pseudomonas sp. P7759. Taxonomy (NCBI): domain Bacteria; kingdom Pseudomonadati; phylum Pseudomonadota; class Gammaproteobacteria; order Pseudomonadales; family Pseudomonadaceae; genus Pseudomonas; species Pseudomonas sp. P7759. The sequence continues at coordinate 49,555 of NZ_JACART010000063.1, read as the reverse complement.
ATATGGATACTTTCGGCTATTTGGGCCAGGGCTTCGGCGTTGCACTGTCCCCCTACAACCTGGTGACCGCCCTGTGCGGCACCCTGATCGGCACCGTGGTCGGCCTGTTGCCGGGCCTGGGCCCGATCAACGGCGTGGCGCTGTTGATCCCCATCGCGTTCGCCCTGGGCCTGCCGCCGGAATCGGCGCTGATCCTGCTGGCGGCCGTGTACCTGGGCTGCGAATATGGCGGGCGTATCAGCTCGATCCTGCTGAACATCCCAGGCGAAGCCTCTACCGTGATGACCACCCTCGACGGCTACCCGATGGCCCGCAAAGGCCTGGCCGGCGTGGCGCTGTCGTTGTCGGCGTGGAGTTCGTTCATCGGCGCGTTTATCGCCACCTGCGGCATGGTGTTGTTTGCGCCGCTGCTGGCCAAATGGGCGATTGCCTTCGGGCCGGCGGAATATTTCGTACTGATGGTGTTCGCGATCGTCTGTCTCGGCGGCATGGCCGGTGACAAGCCGTTGAAGACCTTTGTCGCAGCGCTGATCGGCCTGTTTCTGTCGGCGGTGGGCATCGACGCCAACAGCGGCGTGTACCGGTTTACCGGCGACAACATCCACCTCACCGACGGCATCCAGTTTGTGGTGTTGGTGCTGGGCCTGTTCTCCATCAGCGAGATCCTGTTGCTGCTGGAAAAAACCCACCGTGGCCAGGAAGCCGTGAAGGCCACGGGCCGCATGATGTTCAACCTCAAGGAAGCGGGCGCGGTCTTTGTCGTCAACATCCGCTGCGGTTTGCTGGGTTTCATCATGGGCGTCTTGCCAGGTGCCGGTGCGACCTTGGCCTCGGCGGTTGCCTACATGACCGAAAAACGCCTGGCCGGTGCCAGCGGTAAATTCGGCCAGGGCGACATGCGCGGCCTCGCCGCCCCGGAAACGGCCATCGGCGCGTCCGCCTGCGGCGCCCTGGTGCCAATGCTGACCCTCGGCGTACCCGGTTCGGGCACCACGGCGGTGATGATCGGCGCCCTGTCGCTGTACAACATCACCCCTGGCCCGCTGCTGTTCCAACAGCAACCGGACATCGTCTGGGGCCTGATCGCGTCGTTGTTCATCGCCAACATCATGCTGGTGATCCTCAACATCCCGATGATCCGCATCTTCACGCGCATCCTGGCCGTGCCAAACTGGGCGCTGGTGCCGGTGATTGCGATCATCACGGCAATTGGTGTGTACGCGGTTCACGCCACCACCTTCGACCTGTTCCTGATGGTCGGCATCGGCATCTTCGGCTACATCCTGCGCAAGCTCGACTTCCCGCTGTCGCCGGTGCTGCTGGGCTTTATCCTCGGCGGCTTGATGGAGCAGAACCTGCGCCGTGCGCTGTCGATCTCCAACGGTGACCTGCAGATCCTCTGGTCGAGCCCGATCACCTTTGGTGTGTGGGTATTGACGGCGCTGATGCTGGCCTTCCCGTTGATCCGCATCTACCGCAAACGTGCCCTGCAGCGTCGTGCCGTGGCCGATGTCTGAGGTCACCTTTAAACATTGGTGGGGAACACCGCTGGTCGGCCTGGCCGGCGGTTACCTGGCCAGCCTGGTCGGCTGGCCTTTGCCGTACATGGTCGGCTCGTTGCTGGCGATTATCCTGGTGCGTTGCCTCACGCCGTGGCAGTTGGCGGAGATTCCTGGCGGGCGCAAATGCGGCCAATGGGTAGTGGGGATCGGCATCGGCCTGCACTTCACGCCGGTGGTGATCGAGCAGGTGATGAGCCACTTCGGGCTGATCTTCTTCGGCGCGCTGGTTACCAGCCTGTCGAGCGTTGTCGGCGTGTGGCTGATGCGCCGCAGCGGTGAAGACCGCGCCACCGCGTTTTTCTCCAGCATGCCGGGCGGCTCCGGTGAGATGGTCAACCTCGGCGCACGCAATGGCGCGGTGCTCAGCCGTGTCGCGGCGGGGCAGAGTCTACGAGTGCTGGTAGTGGTGCTGTGTGTGCCGGCGATCTTCAAATATCTGCTGGAAGGCGGTACGCCGCAGTTTCATCCGGCGCCGGTGAGTTGGCCTTGGCTGTTGGCGCTGTTTCCGACAGGCGCGCTGGTGGCCTGGGGTTGGCAGCGGTTGCGTCAGCCGAACCCGTGGTTGTTCGGGCCGCTGCTGGTGAGTGCGACGGCCAGCGTCGTGTGGGATTTGCATATCGGCCTGCCAGACGGCGGCAGCCAGATTGGCCAATGGTTGATCGGCAGCGGTTTGGGCTGCCATTTCAATCGTCAGTTCTTTCGTCGCGCGCCCTCGTTCATGGGCCGCACCCTGATTGGTACGGCCTTGACCATGGCGCTGGCAACCTTGGCGGCGGTGGGCCTGAGCGCCTTGACCCATCTGGACCTGCGCTCATTGACCTTGGGCATGATGCCCGGCGGAATTGCCGAGATGAGTCTGACGGCGGAGACCCTGCAACTGTCGGTGCCGTTGGTGACGGCGATGCAGGTGATGCGGCTGTTATTTGTGCTGTTTCTGGCGGAGCCGTTGTTCAGGCATTGGAACCGCCAGCCCCAACCGTAAACCGTATCAGAGTGGCGGCAACCGCCACTCGATCGGCGTCTCGCCATTCTGCTCAAGAAACTTGTTGGTCCGGCTGAAGTGCCCGCACCCCAGAAATCCGCGATACGCCGACAATGGCGACGGGTGCACTGACGTCAGCACCAGGTGCTTGGTCGCGTCGATCAGTTTCTGTTTGCCCTGGGCATGGGCACCCCACAGCAGAAACACCAGATGCGGCTGATGCTCGCTGACCACTTCGATAATCCGATCGGTAAAGAACTGCCAGCCCTTGCCCGCATGGGCGTTGGCATTGGCGCGCTCGACGGTCATGGTGGTGTTGAGCATCAGCACGCCTTGGTCGGCCCAGCTTTGCAGGTAGCCATGGTTGGGGATGTCGATGTTCAGGTCGCGCTTGAGCTCTTTGTAGATATTGACCAGCGACGGTGGCGCCGGCACGCCCGGTTGCACCGAGAAGCACAGACCGTGGGCCTGGCCGGGGCCGTGGTACGGGTCCTGGCCGAGGATCACGACTTTGACCTTATCCAACGGTGTGGAATTGAGCGCGTTGAAAATCAGTGGGCCGGGCGGGTAGATCTCTTTGCCGGCGGCATGTTCCTGGCGCAGGAACTCGCGCAACTGGGCCATGTACGGCTGCTCGAACTGATCCCGCAAGGCGTGTTTCCAGCTGGGTTCGAGTTTGATACGGTCGTCTTCGGTCATGGTTGAATAGTCTTGTAAAAAAGAATGAGGCGAACCCTAGGAAAGCCGACCCCGCTTGTCAATTGATCTGACACACCAACGGCGCTTTCCTACGAAGCGATCATACTCATCCTTCACCTTATCGATTGAGGTCACGATGAACCTGCACTTCGAAGAGCTGACCGGCAGCGACGGTGCCCGCATCGGCATCGCCAGCCTCGACGCTGAAAAATCCCTCAATGCCCTTTCCCTGCCGATGATCCTGGCCCTGGGCGAACGCCTGGACGCTTGGGCCAAGGATCCGAACATTCACTGTGTACTGCTGCGCGGCAATGGCCCCAAGGCGTTTTGCGCCGGGGGCGAAGTGCGCAGCCTGGCGCAGGCCTGTCGGGAACAGCCTGGCGTGGTGCCAGCCCTGGCGGCGCAATTTTTTGCGGCGGAATACCGTCTTGATTACCGCCTGCACACCTACCCAAAACCGGTGATCTGCTGGGGGCACGGCTACGTGCTGGGGGGCGGCATGGGCCTGTTGCAAAGCGCCGCAGTGCGCATCGTCACGCCGAGCAGCCGGTTGGCCATGCCGGAGATCAGCATCGGCCTGTACCCGGACGTCGGCGCCAGTTGGTTCCTGTCGCGCCTGCCAGGCAAGCTGGGGTTGTTCCTGGGCCTTACCGGCGCGCATATCAATGGCCGCGACGCTCTGGACCTCGGCCTGGCCGACCGCTTCCTGCGCGATGATCAACAAGACGAGTTGCTGGATGGATTGCTGCAATTGAACTGGCAGGAACAGACCGCGATGCAACTCAACAGCCTGCTCAAGGCGCTGGCCCAAGAAGCTGTCGACCAGCAACCCGAAGCGCAGTGGCTGCCGCGCCGGGCCCAGATCGACGAATGGCTGGATGTGGGTGATGTGCGGTGTGCCTGGCGCAACTTGAGCCCACTGCGTGAGCACGCCGATCCCCTGTTCAGCCGTGCCGGCCAGACGCTGAGCGAAGGCTGCCCGCTGACGGCCCATCTGGTGTGGGAGCAGATCCAGCGTGCCCGGCACCTGTCCCTGGCGCAGGTGTTCCAGATGGAATACACGATGAGCCTCAATTGCTGCCGCCATCCGGAATTCAGTGAAGGGGTACGCGCGCGGCTGATCGATAAGGACCAGACGCCCCATTGGCATTGGCCGGATATCAATACGGTTCCAGAGGCGGTGGTGCAGGCGCATTTCAACAAAGCGTGGGAAGGCCGCCATCCGTTGGCGGACTTGTCGGATTACTGACACCCACAAAAAAGCGGCGCTTCATGCGCCGCTTGCATTACTGGCCTGTCAACGGTGACCGCCGCGGCCACCTCCATGGTCGGAACCGCGTCCGTGTCCGCCATTCCCCCACCGGTCGCCGCCCCAGCCTTGGTTCGGATAAGGCCGGTAACCGGCACGCGGCCCGTAATAACGCGGGGCCGGCTGATAATAACGCGGCGCCGAGTAGTAGCGCGGTTGTGGCGCGTAGTAGCGCGGTTGTGGCGCGTAGTAGCGCGGTGCGGGGTAGTAATCACGGCGGTACTGATACGCCGTGCCGCCACCGTAGTAATACACCGGTGCCGGTGAGGTGTAGACCTCGGAACGGTAATAGCTCTGGCCGCCATCGTAATAGGGCACGCAAGCGCAAAGGGTCAGACCGAGTAAAGCGCTGAGCAGCAATCGTCGATACATGGCGGCCTCCTGGACCGCGGAAGAGCACCTCTAGCGACGCTGGAGGGCGGCACCCGGCTTTCACCGAATGACAGAATATGTGACACCGAAAACTGAATCTGGTGCGTTTCCGTAACGACTTGATACATCTGTTCAAGCTTTATCGATTCAGTAAATTTATCTGGCCCGCAACTTTCTCAATTGCGATGATGTCACTATGACATCGCACCCTGCCATGGAGGCTCTAGCGTGCGCCCTTCGCTACTATCGCCGGATTCGAGCCATGAAAATCTCAACCAAGCTGCTGCTTTCATTTTTACTGTGTGCGTTGGTCACCCTCGGGGTCGGCCTGTTGGGGATCAAAGGGGTCGTGCGCCTCTCTTCGGCACTGGAGCTGACGTTCTCCAACAACCTTGTCTCCGTGAGTAATACGGCCGCCACCCTCAATGGCCTGGTCGCCCATAATCGCGGGTTGTATCGGTTAATGGATGCGGCTAACGGCAACGTGGCCCAACAAGACCGCGAGCGCGTGCGCCAGGATATCGCCCAGGAACTCAAGCGCAGCCAGAGCGCCTACGCGACGTATCGCGCGACGCCGTTGGAAGATGACGAACGGGCAGCCGGAGACAAGCTCGACCAGATTTGGCCCACCTACGTCAGCAGCTCCGATCGCATCATGGCGTTGCTTGACGGCGACCAGGTCGATCAGGCCCGCACTCAGCTGAACACCACCAACAATGAACTGTTCCGCCAGGCGCGCGAGTTGATCCGCGTGATGATCGAGTCCAATAACCGCCAGATCAAGGAAGGTGCCATCGCCGCCGATGAGCTGCGTGCCAGCGCGTTGACCTGGATGATCAGCGGCATTGTCCTGGCGTTCATCATTGCTATCACGGTGGGTGTATTGATCACCCGCCTGATCACCCGCCCCATCGCCCAGGCCGTGGACAGCGCACAACGCATTGCCAAGGGCGACCTGACCCAAGCCATCGTTACCGAACGCACCGACGAAGCCGGGCAATTGCTGATGGCGCTGTCGGACATGCAGGGCGGCTTGAAAAGCACCCTGGTGGAAATCGCCAACGCTTCCGACCAGCTCGCCTCGGCCGCCGAAGAGCTGAGCGCGGTCACCGATGAAAGCAGCCGTGGCCTGACCCGTCAGAATGATGAAATTCAACAAGCCGCCACCGCCGTCAACCAGATGACCGCCGCCGTGGACGAAGTGGCGAGCAATGCCGTCTCCACCTCGGAAGCTTCGCGCCAAGCCAGCACCGAGGCCGAAGACGGGCGCCAGCAAGTTGAGCAAGCCGTATCCGGCATGCATTCGATGGTGGGTGAAATCAACGATTCCACGCAGTCGGTGGCAGATCTTGCCGGCCAGGTAAGGGAAATCGGCAAGGTGATCGATGTGATCCGTGGGATCGCCGACCAGACCAACCTGCTGGCCCTGAATGCGGCCATCGAGGCGGCGCGCGCCGGTGAGCAGGGTCGTGGCTTCGCCGTGGTCGCCGATGAAGTGCGGGCGCTGGCCCACCGGACTCAAACCTCGACCGTCGATATTGAAAAGATGATTGGCGACGTCCAGACCGGCGCCGATGATGCGGTCGCGGCGATGAACAAGAGCCTGACCTGGGCCAACAACACCCAGACCCTGACGCAAAACGCTGGCGAAGCGCTGCAACGGATCACCGCCAGCGTGGCGAAGATCAATGAACGCAACCTGGTGATCGCCTCTGCCTCGGAAGAGCAGGCCCAGGTGGCCCGCGAAGTGGACCGCAACCTGCTGAACATCCAGGACCTGTCCACCCAAACGGCCGCCGGTGCTCACCAGACCAATGCGTCCAGCCAGGACCTGTCGCGTCTGGCCACTTCGTTCAACGTACTGGTCAGCAAGTTCCAGCTCTAAGTAGCTTGGGCCGGGTCGGACCTGTATCGTGCACGGCATACCTTGCCCGATCCAGCCCGAACCCGCCCATGACCACGCCAACACTCTGCCCCGCCTGTGGCGCGCGCAACGACTGCACGCTGGCCGACCCGCGCACAGCCGACCAAGCCTGCTGGTGCTTCAGCGTCACCATCGATCCAGCGGTGCTTGAGGCTCTGCCCTCGGAGCTGCGCAACCAGGCTTGTCTGTGCCCACGCTGTGCCCAGGTGGATCAGCAATTGCGCGGGGCTGAGCCGAAGTAATGCGGGTTGATCGTCTCCTCAGTAACCTGCCGCGCTTCAATCGCAAGCAAGTGCGCCTGTTGCTGGCAGAGCGGCGTGTGTCGGTGGATGACGTTGCCGTCAGCGATCCTCACCACGAGGTCCGGGAATTCAGCCGTGTGTGCGTTGACGGTGAAGTGCTTCAGGCCGGCAAACCGGCGCGCTACTTCATGCTGCACAAACCCCAGGGGTGCGTAAGCGCCACCGCGGACCCACAGCACCCAACCGTGCTGGATTTACTTGATGAGCCGGACAAAGGTGAGCTGCACATTGCCGGTCGTCTGGATTTCAACACCACCGGTCTGATGCTGATCACCAACGATGGCCAATGGTCGCGGCGACTGACGCAGCCACAGACCAAACTGCCCAAGGTCTATCTCGTGGAGACCGAGCAGGCTATCGGCCCTGAGTATGCGAGTACCTTTGCCGAGGGTCTGTACTTCGCATTCGAAGACCTCACCACCCAACCCGCCGAGTTGGAATTGCTGGGGCCGACCACCGCACGGCTGAGCATCGTTGAAGGCCGCTACCACCAGGTGAAGCGCATGTTCGGACACTTTGATAACAAGGTGATCGGCCTGCACCGCGAGCGGATGGGCGCTTTGGTGCTGGATGTGGCCCTCGCGCCGGGCCAGTATCGGGCGCTGACTGACGACGAAATCCGACAGGTCTGACGACCGTTCAGCCGGTGATGGCAAAAAACCGCCCTGTCGCCTTGCGGGGTCGCACCTCTGCTGCTTGAATCAGGATCACCAGTTTAAATATGACTGGCGAGTCGCCTATAACCTCCAAGAAACACCTTGCCCCGCCCGCGCTTGATCTACGGGCCTCTCAGGCAAACAGCCCGCCATAACAACAGCCGTCGGCCAGCCGTGATCGGACCGACATGGGCCCTCCTTTTCCAGGCGTATGCCTACCTGTCACAAAGCTCGTGCAGAGTGATCTGCGCGCTCTACCCGCTTGCCAGGAGTCTTACGACATGAGGCCAGAAATCGCTGTGCTGGATATACAGGGTCAGTATCGGGTTTACACGGAGTTCTATCGCGCGGACGCTGCTGCAAAGACCATCATCCTGGTCAACGGCTCCATGGCCACCACGGCATCCTTCGCCCAAACCGTGAAAAGCCTGTACCCGCAATTCAATGTGGTTTTGTACGACCAGCCCTACGCTGGCCGCTCCAAAATCCACAACCGCCACGAGCAAATGCTGACGAAGGAAGTCGAAGGCCAGCTTCTGCTGGAACTCATCGATCACTTCGCCGCCGAACACGTACTGTCCTTTTCCTGGGGCGGTGCCGCTGCCCTGGTCGCCCTCGCCCACCGCCCTCGTCGCGTGGAAAAGGCCGTGATCAGCTCGTTCTCGCCGGTGATCAACGCCCCGATGCGCGACTACTTGGAACGCGGCGTCGACTACCTCGGCAACCTCGACCGCGACCGCGTCGGCCACCTCGTCAACAGCACCATCGGCAAACACCTGCCGTCACTGTTCAAGCGCTTCAACTACAAGCACGTGAGCAGCCTGGCCGAGCATGAGTATGGGCAGATGCACTTTCACATCAGCCATGTGCTGAACAGCGATCGTCTGTGCTACCTCAAGGCGGCCAAGCAGATCGACGTTCCAGTGTTGTTCCTCAACGGTGAATGGGACGAATACACCAGCGCCCAGGATGCCAAGCTGTTTGGCCAGCATGTGGCCAACAGCAGCTTCAGCACGATTCAGGCGACGGGGCATTTCCTGGACATGGAGCACAAGGCGGCGTGCCGGGACAGCCGGGAGGCGGTGGTGGGCTTCTTGAAACCGGAGCGGCAAGTCAGCCGCTTGCGCTATCACCAGGGTCAGGCACAGCATGCCTTTGCCATTTGAACGCTTGTGGGGGAGCTGGCTTGCCTGCTCCCACAAGCACGTAACCCACACATTTTTGAAGAAAAACTTCAAATCCCCGCGAACATCTGGTACAAAGTCAGCCGCTCTGAGCGGGTATAGTTTAATGGTAGAACAGTAGCTTCCCAAGCTTCCGACGAGGGTTCGATTCCCTCTACCCGCTCCACTTCTGCTTTTCCCTCGTTGTTGCGCATCATCCCCCACGTTTCCACATCAGCGACCAGCCCAGTCAATTCGGGGCTTTCAGCGATTCCACACGTTCCCTCGCACTCCGCCGTTTGTCTTCTCAGTCTGGAATTTTTTGTATAGCGGTTTGTATAGTGGAGTTAGATCGAACCACGCTATACAAACGCCATGAAACGTATTGATATCAAGCGCCTGCCCTTGGCCGATACGGTGTTGGCTGCATTGGAGCCTGAGGCGAAGGACTACTACCAAAACTACGGGGCTGACCGCCTCTACTTCCTTGTGACCAGTGCGGGTCGTAAGCGCTGGGTGCTGCGGTACAAAAAGCCCAATGGGAAATGGGGCTGGCATGGGTTGGGCACCTATCCTGATGTCAGCGCCAAGTACGCCCGAGAAAAAGCACGTGCGGCGTTGAAGCTTAATGCTGATGGCGTCGACCCCATTACGCATAAAGCTGCACTGAAAGCGGCACAGGCCGTCGCTGAGGCCAATACGTTCAAAGTGGCGGCTGATTTGTGGCTGGAAAAGAAAATCAAAGATGGTCGGGCTGAGAAAACCCTCAAGGGGATTGGCGGCGCCCTGAAGAACGACATCCTCCCTGCCCTTGGGCATAAACCTCTCGATCACATCACCCGTGGCGATTGCGCCAACCTGCAGGCACGCATCGAGAAACGTGGGGCGCAAAACACTTCGGAAAAGGTGCGGGTGTGGGTGAATCAGATATTTGCGCTGGCCATCGCTAAGGGCATGACTGAAAACAATCCTGCCAGCAATCTGCTCGCGATTGCTGAGAAGGCGCCGCCGGAGAACCAGTATCCGCATTTGTTGGAGGAGGAGTTGCCGGACTTTCTCAAGGCACTGCGGGAGTCGGAAAGCGGTGTGATTGTGAAAACGGCGGCTTGGTTGACCGTGTGGACCGCGTCACGGCCAGGGATGGTGCGCTGGGCGGAATGGGCGGAGTTCGATTTGGAGAACGGGTTGTGGAGCGTTCCTGGGGCGAAGATGAAAATGAAGCGGGATCATCTGGTGCCACTGCCTACTCAGGCGGTTGAAATGATCAGGGAGCTGCAAAAGCGGACGGGTTGTTCGCGGTATCTGTTTCCGTCTAGTGGGAAAAGGTGCCGGTTATCTCTGATGGGTCGATCAATAAGTGCTTTGCGTTGATTGGCTATAAGGGGCGTATGACTGGGCATGGGAGCCGGCATACGTGCGACACGTTGCTCTCGGAGCATGGTTGGCCGGAGGATTGGCGGGATATGCACCTGGCGCATAAGAAGCCGGGGTTGAAGGGGGTGTATGACAAGGCGGTTTTTCTGGCGCAGCGGCAGAGAATGGTACAGTGGTATGTGGATTATCTTGGGGCGCTGGAGAATCGAAATATCACTGAGCACCATATTGAATTGCGAACCAGAATAACTACTTCCTGACTGCGCTAAACATTCAGAGCAGAAAATACGATGCCTTTAATGAAGCAGCCCTGCAAAATTAAACACCCACACAAGTAGCTCATGGTTTTTCTTTAGCCTTTCAATCAGATTTCGAATTAGAACCTGAAATTTCAAAAGAGGACTAGCACTGCCTCACAAAAAAAACATGAGCGCTTAAAAGCCAAGTCGTTCATCACCGCAAAAGCCGAGTCATTTATATGTGCTCTCTGAAAAAATAATAGTTTGCTTAAATCAGCCACTTAAAAACTGTGCTCCATTGAAACACTCAGAGATGATTATTGAACTCATCATAAAGCGCTCGAACCTGTTGGACAGTGAGCCATTTCTTTCTCGAATGAATGACTCTATGACAGTTCGCACAAACCAGCGCCAGATCTGACAATTTCGTTTTCTCACCAGGCCTAAGTGTATGAACTGGTTTAATATGATGAACATCGATAATACCTTGTGCCCCTGGCCCATAATGCTCTGAAAAGTTAAAATCACATGCCTCGCATCTGAGCTGGCCATACCTCCTCTGCATATCTTTCTTTTTTGCTTCGACGAGAGAACGTTTACGCTCACGAATTCGATGCAGGACGGTTAACAATTTTCCTTCCTCTGCATCTTGAACCCAAAACTCATCTACGGCCTCAAGCTCAAGAAACCTGACGATCTGCCCGCCCTCGACAGCTCTTCGAATAGCAAACACCGCTCCCGCCAGTTTGTCGGGATGATTAGCAAACGCACTCCACACCTCCCCCTCATCTTTATTTCCCTTAGCAAGCCCTGTTCTCCCGTCCTTTACGTATTCCGGATCCCACCTACGGAAATTACCGAGCTTCATATGGACGCCATTCGCGTTTCGGAACGTGCCACTTTCGCCGAAGCTCAGTAGTCCTCCTAAACGACCCAATAGGTTTGAAAGCTCCAACACGTGCGGATGATCCTTTGAAGGCAAGGCAGTGCGGTACCGTAGATAAAGATCCAGAGCAAGGATCAGCTCATCTCGGCTCCATGCAGGGTTAGATTGACGCTTTGGCATCAAAAACGCCGAGCTGTCCTTAGGTATTTCCATACACGCTACCTTTTCAAACAGGTGGTTAGCGTACTATGGTGTCGTTTTGCCAACCTCCCCGCAACGGCTTTTTGCCAACAACCCAGCAGTCTCTACAAAACCACGAGGGACCCTTCCCTCAAGAACTGGCAGATTCATTCATAAAAATCTTCTCATGGCCAATAATCTAGGTTAATTTGAGCTCACACCAATAACCTTTGTCGCCATTAACCCGTCTCAGATGGAGTTAAGGCTAAAAACAGAAAATAGTTCGGAGTAATAATTAGGATGGTTATTGCTAACAACAAGGCTCTGCATTTTGACGTGAGCAGCGGGTTAAAAAGCGTATTAGGCAGCGATCTCATTACAGACGACGAGGTCGCAATATTCGAACTTGTTAAAAACTCTTTTGACGCAGATGCAAAGTTAGTTAGTATCTACTTCGACACTGACCGTATAATAATTTCAGATAATGGCCAGGGAATGTCTTACGATGATATTAGGTCAAAATGGTTATTTGTAGCTTATTCATCAAAAAGAACAAAAAATCGAAACATGGACTTTCGAAACGATATTGCAGATCGGCGTAGCTATGCCGGCAGTAAAGGTATTGGTAGATTTTCATCAGATAGACTAGGAACCATAGTCAAACTACAAACCCGACCCAAATCAGAAAAGGGTAAGGGAGTACATACAATTACTGTTGACTGGACCCTTTTTGACAAAAATCACCGCGAGCATTTCCACAACATCACTGTAGATTATGAATTAAATTCAGCGGGTTTTATTCTGCCTCACGGCACTCCAAAACTCGAACATGGAACCGTAATCTCAATTGAAAACACAAGAATAGTTTGGAACAGAGAGAAAATATTACGACTAAAATCCGCACTTGCCAAACTCATAAATCCTTTTGGCGCAGCTACAGATGGATTTACAATCAAAATTATTGCCCCACACGAAGCAGAGACAGACAAAGAGCACCAAAACCAACTAGACCGAAAAGGAGAAACAGCATCTCACAATTCGCTAGTTAATGGTGATGTAGGTAATTTCATTTTTTCCACGCTGCAGGAAAAAACCACATTTATAGATGTGCAAATTGATCCTTCAGGAAAGTATATAGAAAGCACGCTGATCGACCGTGGAGAGTTAATTTATAAAATTCGCGAACCAAACGAATTTACACTGCTCGAAAATTCTGAGTTTCGTTGCCAGGTTTTCTTTTTAAACCAATCAGCAAAACTTACATTTGCCAAACGAATGGGTGTTCCTTCAGTTCAATTTGGATCTGTATTTTTATTTCGTAATGGATTCAGAGTATTTCCCATTGGGGATGAAGGCGACGACTGGTTTGGCATGGATAGGAGAAAACAACAGGGGTATGCCCGTTTCTTAGGTACTCGTGATGTGATCGGCCGAATTGATGTTTCCGGAGTAGATAGTGACTTCCAGGAGGCATCAAGTCGTAACACTGGTCTAATAGAAACACCTGCTGTCGCAGAGCTGAAAAAGTGTTTCCGCGACTATTGCCAAATACGTTTGGAAAGATACGTAGTTCCCGTTACATTCGTAGATAAAGAAGACAAAAACACAAGCGATGTATCAAGGCTGTTAACTGATCCAGGACGAGCTCGAGTTACAAATGCTGTTGCAAAACTAGTCGATGATAAAAATGTCGAACTTCTCGATTACAGCCGAAGATTGATCGGAATCTTGAGTGAACGATCATCCCAATTCGAAGGCTCCCTAACCAGCCTAAGAGCAATTGCCGAGAAAACCCAAGACAACAACTTACTAAATAAAATTGATGTAGCGGAAAAAAAATTCGAAGAACTTAGAGCGTCTGAAGAACGCGCTCACAAACAAGCCGACGAAGAAAGAAAAGCAAAAGAGGCGGCGCAAGAAAGGGCTAGAAAGGCAGAGTTATTAGTATCCAACTACTCCGAAAAGCTAGTCGAAGAAAAGAAAAGAAACTTATTTTTATCTTCAATCACTACATTAGAAACAGATACTATAATCAACCTTCACCATCAGGTCACTATATACTCGGTGGACATCCAACAGCAGTTGGAAAATTTCCTTGTGAAAATATCAGGAAACGACGTAGTCTCTGTATCGGATGTAATTAATGCAATGGATGGAATCGCCCTTCTTAACAGAAAAATAATGGGCATATCTAAATTCGCGACAAAGGCAAATTTTCGTCTCGAATCTGAAAAAATCGAAGCTGATTTAGGAGAGTACATCGAGCAGTACATAAATGGCGTTGCTAAAGATTTTTTATCAGGCCCAATTAGCATGTCAGTAACTAACGACAGCAAAGGTTTTTTACAAAAATTCAAACCAATTGATATTTCTGTAGTTATAGACAACTTAGTTTCTAATGCCCGCAGAGCCCGAGCTAGCAAAATCACGTTTGAAATAACTCACCCAAGTAAAAATTCAGTCCATATAACTGTTGCGGATAATGGTCGTGGCTTTATTGATAGCATAGATGATCTAGATAGAATTTTCGAAAAAGGCTACACTAAAACAGATGGATCAGGATTGGGTCTATACCATGTTTCTCATGTACTTGGGGAAATGAATGGGACCATTGAAGCTTTGAGTAAAACCGGAACCAAAGGGGCAAGCTTTTTGATAAGGATAGCAAAATGAGACTTGACTTTAACGTGCTATGGGTTGAAGACAATCAAGCAAATGTTCATGCTCAGCGAGACAGAATTCAGGCCCTTATAAGAAAGGAGGGATTCCGTTTACGAGTGAAGTTCGCGTCTTCAGTAGATCAAGCTAAAGAGTTTTTGTCTGACGACATTTATGGAGACCATATTGATCTTATTTTAATGGACTATGATCTAGGCCCAGGAAAAAAAGGCGACGAGGGATTAGCAGAGGTAAGGGAAATCTTTCCCTATAAAGATATTATTTTTTATTCAGGAATGGCTCCAGCAGAGTTAATGAGCAAAGCCACAGCGCTCGATGTCCAGGGAGTATTCGCATCCCACAGAAACGATCTTCCAGATATTGTTGAGGGTGTATTTGAAAATTTAGTACGCAAAGTATTGGATATTGACCACTCCCGAGGCATTGTTATGGGAGCCACTAGTGATATAGACCAAATAGTTAACGACCTGTTAATAGACTTATATGAGCGTTCTGACGCAATTTTTAAAAAAACATCGCTTGCAACCGTAATAGAGCGAGTTGAAGAAAAACAAATTTCTTATCAAGAAACAACAAAGACAATTGTGGCGATAACACATATTCGTGAATTGATGGAGCACCATGGCGTCTATACAAGCGATGATAGATTACGTCTTTTAAAAAAATCTCTTACACAGTTGGATGTACACAAGGCGCACCATCATAAGCTTGAGGGCTACCGCAATGAGGTTATGCCCAAGAGAAATGATTTAGCTCATATTCGTGTTGAAGCAAATGGTTTTTCGAGAAAAATATTTGATCGAAAAGGTATCGAACTTACTAGCAACGATATGAGGGCGTTAAGGGTTAAGCTTCTTGAATATCAAGAATGCTTCGACGAGCTTTTAGCTCTACAGCTTCAGGCACCAAATTAAAATCTCTCTCTGACTCAATCAATCTTGCGATCGTCAAGCCTATGGCTTCGGCCGCAAGTGGTGGAACAGCATTTGCTACCTGAGTGAATCTTGGCACCTCTTTCCGCCTTAGGCTACCACCCGAGGTGTACTTTCCATGAAACGTGAACCAATCCGGAAAACTTTGCAGCCTAGCGTTTTCTCGTACCGTTAGCGTGCGAGGCTCTGAATAGTGAATAAGATCGTCGGGCATACTAGTGATTGTAGGTGATGGGGCGCTCGGATCTAAAACTCTAATAGCACTTTTCTTCAAGCCAAAACTCGCTTTAATTTCTGCAGACAGTGACACATTCAGACGACCATCCGCGTGGCATAACCTTATAATTTTTTCAAATCTGTCTGAAATTTCAGGCCTATGACGGGCTAATCGCGTATCAGAAAGAGGACTAATACCCCCAGCATTCATGAGCTTCTGGTAGCTCGTTAAAGGACCAGAATAAGAAATCTCCATGAAGCCCGCGGTATCGCGGCTGACTGCAACTCCATTCTTTTTAATTTCGAGATCTGAAATAGCTTGCTTCGATGAAACTGGAATTGAACCTATAGTCTTGAGTTTCAGAAACTGAGGACGGTCTTGCTCTATTTCAAAAAACGGATTAAGTGACTCACGCGCAACATTCTTTCTAAAGGCGATTATAAAAAAACGCTGTCTTCGTTGAGGAACACCAAAACTTGAAGTGTCAAGAACCTTCGTTGAAACATTGTAATCAACCGAAAGCGAATTTATTATCTGATTTGCATAATTAGTTTTTACTTCTGGATCGCTAGCATCACTAAAACTCGAGGTGATTCCTCGAACGTTCTCAATAAGCAAGACTTTAGGCTGAAGCACCTTAACAAACTCCAGATAGGCCTCAACAAGTTTATTGCGCGGATCACTTATATTTCTTTTTCCCGCACTTGAAAATCCTTGACAAGGGGGACCACCAACCAACATATCAACTTTACCAGCATAACCCTTCAAAAAATCAGTGTTATCTTCTAAAATCGAATACACACTATGCGCAGTTTTAGGAAGCGATGCCGGCCAAGAAAACTTATTACCCGACTCCTTTTCAATTAAGTTATTATTTAATGTTTCAAAAGCATATTTATCATGCTCAATAGCAAAAAGCCCATCCCAGCCGGCCTGCATTAAACCGAGGCTTAATCCACCACAACCAGCAAAAATATCGACGAAGGTAGGCTTCTTTTGAATTTCTTGAGTTTTACTGCTTTTTGCGCTGAATAGTTTAGGCACTTGCTTTTCCCCGACACCAATTTTAACAGTATATCGCCTTCTAAAAACTAATTCCAGGGCGTATAACGCACCCAAGCGCTCCTCTACCGTGACATTATCAATACTAAGGTAACGCTAAACAAAGACTCAAATCAGCTCACAGACAATAAATAACACAACGTCGATTACGGGCCACATTATAAACTGAAAAAGCCTCACCCAAACCGGAGATCAAAAAGTTCATTAATCATAGGATTTTTTATTTTGCACGACTGCCTCACACCGCCATTCATCCCCTCCCACTTCTTAATCACAGAGAGCATGATCTCCCAGTAATCATTTAACGCACTATCAAACTCGAAGGTTTTATTTAAAACAACTAAACGCTCACGCTCCAAAAATGTTGGCAATCCTGATAAATCCTTCATTGCAGGCATCGGTTGAAAGACTGTCAATTCAGATTCAATTATTGTGCTCGCCCGCTCTATATCTTTGGAATACAGATGTATAGAGTTTACAAAGTGATGATATTTACCAATCTTTACATTTAAAGTTAGAGCCATCATTTCTTGAAGCATCGTAAATAAAAACACGTCATATGACATGCCAAGCATTACATCATTACTCCTCATCGTACATACAGCGTCCAAAAAACTATTTCTTATAAAAAACTGCAGGCTAACTGCACAGGCAATATCACTCTCTATGTCAGCGGCATCAGAGTCATCGTCAGAAAAATTAAATATAGCTCTTCTGCTGTCAGGATCACGCTTCAAAACATTACATGTACGGTCCCATTGACTAATTGAGTTTTCCCCCGCACCAAATATCTTGGCACCATAGCAACTTCCTGCAGCAATAGATTTTTTATTTAAAGTTTTCCATTTAGAGGCATAATACGCAATTTCATCAACATACACCCCCCCCCTTGCATGCCAGCAAAACTCACCAATGGCGTAGACAATACTCCAACGCCGCTCAGGTATGCTTATATATCGCCTACGAGGATCAAGAATAGTAAAACCAAATGCGTTAAGCTCTAAGGTTTCTATTCCGCGAGGGCGACATCGAACTCCATCTGCCAGCAACTTACTTATAGAGAATTTAAACGCGTCATCCAAAGATAAAAAAGAGTTTAATCCATCAGTGGCCACTTACTTGCTCCTCACTATGTCTTTCTCCATGATGCCGCTTGCTGGAAGAGACAATGCTTTCTCCAGCCCCTCAATTCTTAACAAGGCAAGACTTAACATTTCACTATTCTTTTCTGCTGTCTTGTTGATAGATTCTTTCAACTTTAAATCTTGAACCAGATCAGAGTTTTTCCGCTCTAAACTTACAACCCTACTCATCACCTCCTCCATCTTCTTATTTTCAAGCTGCTCAACTTGCGGTTTAAACTGATAACCTACGGCCCACATATTCATGAAATTCAGTGCAAATGTTAAAAGCGTTACAAATACAGCACCTGTTGAGATCCATAATATCGCTGAGTTCTTCGCCTTGCTCAGCATTTCTCCTGCTGCTTTATCTACTGTTTCAGATATATTCAAGAACGACCCACCTAGGGCGCCATCAACTTGATCGACAACATTTCTCAATACGTCAGAATGACTTAGCGCCCCCCCCATTGCCGCATGACAATTCGAATCCACATCATGAAAAACTATTCGACTATATACATCCCCCGCCCTCAATCTAACAGCCCCTTTACCGAAGTTTATCAGCGCGCTTTGTAAAGGACCACTAAACCCAGGATCGACTATTCCGATATTCAAAGCCAGGACGCCGTCATTGCACAATTTTGTTTTTACAAAAACAAACCCCATAACATTCAAAGGTACAGTAACAATTTCTGTTGAAACAACCTTTACTATTCCCTGAGGCTTTAGTAAAAACTCCTCAACGAGACGTCCTTCAGAGTCAACAAGCTTATCAATACGCAGTTCATAACTAGCCTCACGCTCAGATGAGGGAACAGAACCCGTTATTATACGTTTACCTTTAATACTTCCCTTACTCAGCAACATAAAAACTCCTTGAGCGACTATAAAACCACAAACTTAGCTTATACCACAAAATCTAAATCAGCAACAAAATACAAAGAACACCTAACATTAACACCTATAAATCAGCGCATCTTTGCGCGCGCGTATTAAGATGCTGAAAAAAGCCACAACAAATACAAAATTCGCTTTGCGCACATTTAAAATGTTAACTTTCCGCGCGCCCACTCATAACTAATCAGGCTTCAATCTGTTTATTTATTGATTATCTAGCTTCAGAGAATCAGCATGGATCATCCATGACTTATAGATACTTCGTATAAACGCTCTCTTACAATTTCGAGTTGCTCACCCCGCCTTCAAACGGTACTCTTTTAGCGTCACTTACATACTGTGACCGGGTGTCAGAACCCGCAAATTCACGAAGGCGCGAAAAGCGCCATAGCTGCAACGGCGCTTTTGCGTCTGCTGCTGCATTACTATGGCGGACCGCGCGAGGCAGGCTTCGGCCTGGCCGGTGTTCCTTCGTGTACCGGTTTCTGACCCTCGCGCGGTCTGCCACCCTGACTGTGTCAGAACGGCAGGTGGTGGTTCCTTAATCTCACGAAGGAGCTAAGGAGAATGGCTTATCCCCCTTTCACGCAAGGGCACCGCCCATTACGTCCAATCGATACTTCGTTACACATATCGGAATCTTCCGTCAGCTTATTGAGCCGACTGAAATCCCCACCCGCACGCGTTAAAAACCGCCACCCGCAACGGGAGGTTCGCGCATGAACAACAACGACGTTGTTGAAACAGAGGAGCATCAGCTAGCAGTCACATTCAGAGGAGCCAGAGGCTTGGATCAACCTGTTTCGAGCCTTGAGACGCTTGCGTCAGCGCTGCCCTCTACACCTGAGCAAGACTAATGCAGTCAGCCCGGCACCAAGCCGGGCTTTGAACCGATCAGCTCAAACAGCGTTCAGTCGCTCAACCATATCCGGGAAGCGCTCAACCAGCTTAATCAACAGCGCCGCCTGAGCATTGGGCTTGGACTTCGATTGCTCCCAGTTTTTCAGCGTGTCAGGACTGGTCCTGATCTGCCGGGCGAATACTGGCTGTGACATGTGCAGCTTTTCACGGATAGAAATGATTTCAGCAGCCGTCACTTCTGGGGGCGCAAGGGCCTCCACTTCGTACTGACGAAGCGTAATCTTCCCCTGCCGGTGTTCAGCCATCTCGCCAACACCTTGCATCAGTTCTGCAAACAGATCGCGCTTTTTCATTTTCCACCTCGTTTTTTCAACTCTGCATCAATCGCAACTTTCAGTGCTTTCTCCTGATCAGCGGTCAGGTTCGCCATTTCATCCTTGTCGTAGATCGCAAACATCCAAAACTGACCGTCATTCATCAGCCAGTAGTAAATGACACGCAGCCCACCGCGCTTTCCCTTGCCTCGGCGAACGTCCTGCCAGCGGAGCTTTCTGAAACCTCCGGTACGTGGCATCACATCGCCTGCTTCAGGATTCGCCTGCATTTCGGTCTGAAGCTGCCGATACTCATCGTCAGTCAGGTAGTCACCAACAGTGGCGGTGAAGCTTGTGGTTTCGAAGAAGACCGTTTTCATAGGAAAAATATACGCAAGTTGCTTACACTTAAAATAACTCATCCAAGGGCCGCCGTCACCCCCAGCGCGCTGCGTCGTCACAGGCGGTGCGGGACCAGTCGATCCGGAAAATTCTCGTATAGCGGCTTGTATAGCGAACCAAAAAAAGCCCTGAAACCCGCGCACCAAGTGGCCCATTCGACCCCTCTACCCGCTCCACTCAAATTCTCGTTTCGCGTCAGGCTGTGTTTGACGGGGGATGCCTAAAAAACCGGTCCTGTGTGACCGGTTTTTTTATGGCCGCGATTTGACGCATCATTCATCGGTCGGGAATACCTGTACAAATCTATATTCTTGTACAAGTATTCGTCGAACGTACTGACGCACAATCACGGAGCCGACCATGACACGACTACTGGTTTCATGGGTATTGATGTTGAGTTTGAGCAGTTGCGCCAACGTAGGCGTCGAGCGCTACGTTGATCAGCAGCCGCATCTGGACCTGGAGCGTTTCTTCAGCAAGCCCGTCAAGGCCTGGGGCATTTTCCAGAAGCGTTCCGGTGAGGTCACCAAGCGCTTTGAAGTGGCTATCGCCAGCCGGCGCGAGGGCAACGCCTTGATTCTCGACGAGCGTTTTCTGTATAGCGACGGCACGCGTCAACAACGTGTGTGGACGCTGACACCGGATGGCCCGGGGCGCTGGAAGGGCCGGGCGGGTGATGTGGTCGGCGAGGCAATCGGCGAAGTGGCGGGTAACGCGCTGCGTTGGCGCTACAGGCTCAACCTGCCGGTGGACGGTTCGGTCTACGAGGTGAGCTTTGATGACTGGATGTATCTGATGGACGAGGACACCTTGATCAACCGCTCCAGCATGACCAAGTTCGGCGTCGAATGGGGCCAAGTCACGCTGTTCTTTCGTCGCCAATGAATGACCCGCAGTGAGGGTGAAACATGAACCTGCAAATGCTGACTGAGTTGGCCATGAACGGTGAAGTTCGCGAGCTGGAGTTGCTGTCGCTGGAGGGTGGCTTCTATATCGCGCGCGTCAGGCTGGATAACGCGGAGATGACACTGCAGGGCGATGACGCCCAGCCGCTGCGCATCGGCTCCACCACGCATTTGCGCAGCCTGTTGCAACGGGTTCCACCTTTCCCTTGTGTACTGGTTCAGCACTGCGTGCACGATGAAATGTGCGGTGTGCGGGAAGGACCGATTGGCGCATTGCGCATTCCGTTTACGCTGGCCTCGTCCCTGTAAGATTTGGAATTCGTTGGCTCCCCTCCCCCGTGGTATGGGCGGCCTGGGAAGGCAAGCCTATTCAGTGCGCCAAACGAGCTAGGCGGCTTGATCCACGCGGTCCTGCGCCGCTTCCACCAGCATCAGCCCCAACTCGATCATTTGCTGAATCGCAAGGGCCAGGTAGCGCTGTTGGGAAGGCAGGGTTTCGGCGAACTCACTGGTCATGGCTCCCGCGCCGGCGATGGTTTCGTAGGCGTTGGCGAGCAGTGCTTCGGTGTTGGCTTCGGGACGGACGCTGAACAGTTTTACGGATGGATTACATGAGTCATTACACATCTGTTGATCCTCGGTAAGGACCACCACCCAAAGGGTTAGGGTGGCAGCTGTACGCAGGTTAGTAGACCGGAAATTTCCTCGAAAACCGGCGCGCCCGAAGACGCCCTGCGCACAGCTACCAATAGATTCAGGCACTGAAATGCCTGACTGCAAGGACAGCCATACGCCGAGGAAATTTTTTATCGGGCTACTAAACCCGACCGCTGATAGGCAGCGGCAGACGAACCTTAAAGAGGTCGCCCAAGACGCACAACTCGGACGATTCTGATGGTTGTGTAGGCAATGCCGCAAGTTTCAGGAGCACACCCCGATCCTGCATTTATCACTCATCGATCATCCCCCGCCGCACCACCCACGCCAACGGCAACGTCACCAACAACACCCCCGCCAACACCATCACCGCCACCGACACGCCCAACGCATCCCCCACCCCGCCGAACACCACCGGCGCCAGCGCACCACCACCGATGGTGCCGGTGTAGAACAACGCAAACGCCTGCTCCCGCTTCCCAGCGCCCGCCAGATCTGGCACGGCGCCATACAGCACCGAAGACGTACCGTTGAGCACCAGGCCCAATAACGGCAGCATCGCCATCAACCCGGCCAGCGGCACATACACGGCGGCAACGATCAGCAACACGGTGCTGGTTTCCGTTAGCCACACGGTTTTCATCATGCCGATGCGCGCCCCCAGGTAACCGCAGAGCAATTTGCCGAATGCGCCCCCGATAAACAACAGCGTCAGGGCCAGGCCAATACCGGCAGTGCCCGCGCCTTTGGCTTGCAGCAGAAAGGGCAAGAAGGTGAGAAAGCCCATGCGTACGGCGCTGTCGAGGGTGCCTGTGAGAATCAAGGCGCGCAGGCCGGTGACGGAGCCACTTCCGCTGAAAGGCTTTGCGCTTTTTGTAGAGGTGGATTCGGATACTTTTGCAGGAACCAGCCACCACAGCAACCCCGCCGCTGCCAAGCCGAGCAACCCCAGCAACGTCGCGCTGGCACGCCAGCTGATGACGGTGAGCAGCAACCCGATCAAGCCCGGAATCAGCGTTTTGCCGATGTCGCCGGAAAAGTTGTACTGGGACAGCGCCTGCTTGATTCCGCCACCGCCCTCGTAGGCATCGCTGATCATCGAAGAGGCCAGCGGGTGTTGGGTGCTGGCGCCCCATCCACCTAACAGAAGTGCCAGCAGCAACATCACCCATCCAGTGGCTTGGCCCACCATTAGATAAGCCGCACCGACAAGTGCTGTGCCGCCCACCAGCATCGATAAACGGCCCCAGTGTTTCGCGGCGCGGCTGGCCATGAGTTGGAACACTGCCATCATCCCGGAATAGGCACCGCGTAACAGTCCGATCTGGGCGTAGGACAGCGCAAACTGCGCCTGCCAGATTGGGAGTAGCACGTAGATGACATCGGTAAGGCCATCATGCACGGCATGGGCGCTGCAGCCGGCGATCAAGGTACGGCGGCGGTTTGAGGTGTCGTTCATGGCGTCGCGATCAGTTGAGGTTTAACGGGCTTCCAGCCAGTGAGCGCGATCAACAAGGTCAACACCTGGAAGGCGATAATCAGCACCACACACCCGGCCCAGCCCCAACGCTCCCAGATCAACGCAGGCACAATCGCACCGCAACTGCCGCCCAGGTAGTAACAGGTGAGGTACACGCCCACGGCGCCTGCTTTGTTGTCACCTGCGGTCGCGGTGGTGAATGCGTTGGCCGCCGCCTGGGCCAGGAACACGCCAGTCGAGCTGAGCGCGAGGCCTGCCACGATGCACCCCAAAGAGGGCAACAGCGTCAGCGCGGAGCCGGTAATACCCAGCACCGCAGCCACGCTCAGCAGTTCAGCATGTGGCCGGGCCTTGCTGAGGCGGCCGGCGATGGGGATCACGACGAGCGCCAGCAGGAACACCATGTACAGCGTGCCCAGCGCCGCAGGCCCCAGGCTGAACGGCGGTAATCCGAGATACAAACCTGCGTAGGTAAACGCCGCCACCTGGGAAAACAGCACGCAAAAACCTACCGCGTAAGCGGCCAATAAAGGCTTGCGAAAAACCGCCGAAAACGCAGTTTCAACCCTCACGGAGCGCGCACGGCTGACCGGCAACAGGAACTGGATAAACCCACCCACCATCAGGCTTAACACCGCCAACATCTCAAACGCTTCGCGCCAGCCCACGTACTCTGTCATCACGCCCGTGACGAAGCGCCCGGCAAACCCGCCCAACACCGTCCCGGCCACGTAAAGGCTGGTGACCTCCGTGACCGTGCCGCCACGCCAGCGGTCGCCGATATAAGCCACGCTGGTGGCGAACACCACCGGAATCAGCATGCCCTCCACAAAGCGCCACACCAGCACCTCGGCAAAGCTGTCGGCATAGGCTGTCATCAACGCTGGCACCGCCAGCAACAACGCCGCAGCGCTGATCACCGTGCGTTGCTCAAAGCGCCCGGTCAGCCGGCTGACGAAAGGCGCAGTGATCGCCACCGCCAAGGTCGTCACGGTGATACTCCACCCCGCCGCCTTGGCGCTGATGTGAAACTGCGCGGCGAACGTCTGGAGAATGCTCTGGGTGGCATACAGGTTGAGAAACGCCGCGCAGCCACACAGGAACAGGGCAAGACGGGCACAATGCAGGCGCGGTTTCATGAAACCTCTCGTTTTATTTTGTGAGGTCTTTATAGAATGGCCGGCAGGTCTAAAACCAATACCGATTTCAGACCGATCGATACCCAAGGACCAGGATGCTCGACCTACGCAAGCTGCGTTACTTTCTGACGGTCGCCGAAGAATTGCACTTCGGCCGCGCGGCCATTCGCCTGCACCTGGCGCAGCCGCCGCTGACCCGCCAGATCTCGGCGCTGGAGACCGAGTTGGGCTTCAAGCTGTTCGATCGCACCAGCCGTACGGTCACCCTCACCGCGCAAGGCCGCTCGTTCCTGCCCTATGCCCGTGGTGTGCTGGAGCAGGTTGAGTTGGCGCAAGTGATCGCCGGCAAACTGGCGGCGGGCACTGCGGGGCAACTGACGCTGGGGTATGTGAGTTCGATCGCGCTGTCGGACCTGTTCAGCCAGGCGATCCAGGCGTTTGCCCTGCGTTTTCCCGATGTGCAATTGACCCTGGTGGAATGCGCCTCCGGCAGCCTGGGTGCGCAGGTGGCGGATGGGCGGCTGGATATCGGCTTGAGTCGCCTGTTGCCGCAAGGCGAAGCGGTGCAAGCGCTGTCCCTGGGCGAAGAAAGGCTGGTGGCCGCCGTGTCCAGTGAGAGCCCGTTGGCCCGCCAGGCAAGCGTCAACCTGGCGCAGCTCAGTGCCTACCCGTTGATCCTGTTTCCGGCGGACTATGGATCGGGGCTCAACCAGTCCATCGAGCAGCTTTATCGGCATCACGGCCAGCCTTTGCGCCCAGGCCCGACCGGGCGGCAGATCACGTCGATCATTGCGCTGGTGGCCGCCGGGCAAGGTGTGGCGTTGGTGCCGGCATGTACGCAGAGTTTGATGAATAAAGGTGTGACGTACAGGCCGCTGGCGGAAGTGGATGCGTGTGCGCAACTGTTAGTTCTTACCCGAAAACAAGAACACAACTTATTGATCCAAGCCTTTATGAACGTAATAAATAGAGTGATATAGCCTAGATAGCGTATCAAGGGTTTTGAAAGAGCCCTCGTACGTTCCTTTCGGAAAATTCGTTCAATATGAATGGATGCGGTCGCGTTGATTACAAAGCTTTGGTGGTTATAGTAAGTACCCTTTTGAGGGTTCAATGATGCTTTACCCGATTGCAATTTCAAGCGGCGACGAGGATCACGCCTGGGGCGTAGAAGTGCCGGATATTCCCGGTTGCTACTCCGCCGGTGACGACCTAGACGACGCCATGGACATGGCTCGCGAAGCCATCGAAGGGCACTTCGAGATCCTGGCGGAAGACGGTGCACCGATTCCCAGTGCGCAGAAGGTCACCCTGCATGCCGCAAACCCCCAGTACGCAGGCTGCACCTGGGCCGTGGTGGACATTGATGTCACCAGGTATCTGGGCAAGGCGCAGAAGCTCAACATCACGCTGCCGGGCTACCTGCTGAACCGCATCGATGAATATGTACTGCATCATCCGGAAGAGAAAAGCCGCTCGGGGTTTCTGGCGTCGGCGGCGCTTAAAGTGCTGCAGCAGGAAGGGTAACGGATGGCTCTACTGGCGGCGCTGAATTTGATCGCAAGAAACGTAGTTTGCCGATCAGCGCTCCACTCTAGACTCCCACTACACCCACCTTCAGGAGCCCGCTCATGACCTACGAATACAAACTCATGCCCTCCCCGGTCGGCCAACTTACCCTGGTGGCACGCGACGGCAAACTCAGCGCCATCCTGTGGGAAACCGAACGCGCCAACCGTGTACGCCTGGGTGAATTGTACGAAGCGCCTGAAAACCCGGTGCTGGTGGAAACCCAACGCCAGTTGCAGGAGTATTTCGCCGGCACCCGCAACCATTTCGAGCTGGAACTGGATTTCGCCGGCACTGACTTCCAGAAACAAGTCTGGCAGGCGCTGCTAACGATTCCCTTCGGCGAAACCCGCAGCTACAGCCAGATCGCCCAGCAGATCGGCAACCCGAAAGCCGTACGCGCAGTGGGCGCCGCCAATGGGCGTAACCCCATCTCGATCATTGCGCCGTGTCATCGGGTCATTGGCGCGTCAGGCGGGTTGACCGGCTTTGCGGGAGGCTTGGAGGCCAAGCAGTATTTGCTTGCGCTGGAAGGTACAGGCCAGGCTGAATTGGCGTTCTGAAGGCCCTCAGCAAATGTAAAAAGAAATTTCAAAGAATCCCTGCGGTCCATTATTTCATCACCCCCTTCCAAGGAAAACGGTCATGAAATTCTCCGCAGTCTCCCAATCCCTGTCCCGTTGGGCCGGCAGCCCGCGCACGTTCTACGCGGCGGTGGCGTTGATCCTGGCGTGGAGCCTGAGCGGGCCGTATTTCCACTACAACGATACGTGGCAACTGATCATCAACACCTCGACCACCATCATCACGTTCCTGATGGTGTTCCTGATCCAGAACACGCAAAACCGCGACAACGACATCCTGCATATCAAGATCGATGAACTGCTGCGCGTGTCCAAGGATGCACAGAATGCCGTACTCAGCCTGGATGGCCTGGATCGCAAGGAACTGGAAAAACTGCGCCAGGAATACCGCAGCATCGGCAACACCGGCACGGTGAGCCTGAACAGCAGCTGCGGTCATGCTGCCGACGATGCGGCACCGACCAAAACCGATTTGAACCAGGCATAAAAAACGGCGGTTGGATCTGATCCAACCGCCGTTTTTTTATTTCAGATGACGAACTTAACCGTCGCCTTGATGACCTTTACCGTAAGTCGATGCCAAGGCCCGAGCCTTCTGCAAACGCTCTTCCAGCTTGGGCAGCGTCTCGTCGACCAGCGCTTTTATTTCCGGCACATCCGACGCCGCGCCTTCCTGTTTGAACAGCGCGATGGCGTCTTCATTTTCCTTCACTTGCTGCGCGGTGTAGGCCGCATCAAACGAGTCGCCGTCCTTGAGTTCGGGCATCAGGGTTTCGGCTTTGTCGACGATCTTCTCGCGCGGCGCCACCGGCAGGTCGAGCTTCTTGGCAATGGCCGCCAGGTGCTGGTTGGCCAGGGTGCGCTCGTTGATCACCTCGATGGTGTAGTCCTTGATCTCCTGGGACGAGGTCTTGGCGTGGGCCATGCGACTGGTTTCGATATCGGCCATACCCTTGGCCGAAGCCTGCTCGATGAATTCAGCAGGCGACTGGGCGAAAGCATTGCTGGCGCCGAGGCCCAGCAGCATCGCGAAACTGGCGGTGCGTAACCGGATAGCCATGCGGCTCATGATGGGTTCCTCCAGGCTGAAAATAAGGGCGGGGGAACACACCCCGCCCTCAATTCGAATTTTCAGGGCGGCAAAGGTTTAGAAAAAACTCGCCAGTGCGACGAACGGTCATCGTCAAATCAAGCGGGTTTGCTGCCAAACAGGCCCGGCAACGCGTGCGCCAGGGCATTGATGGCGAAGCCGATAAACATCACACCACAGAGCTTGGTGATCAGGATTTCATGGCGTTGATACACCGTACGCACCCTCTGCGCGCCGACCACGCCGATCAGGATCGCGTAGGCCAGCAGGCCGCCGACGAAGCTCAGGAAGATCAGCGACGGCAGCATCGACCAGGTCAGCAATTCGGCACGGCTGGACAACAACGCCGTAAACGTCGCCACCGCCACCGGGTACGCCTTGGGGTTGGTCAGGCCGAACAGGACGCCGTGCCAGAACGGATGCCGCGCCGCGCCCTGAGGCGCATCACTGCTGCGACGCTGGGTACGGATCGCACGCCAGCCGAGCCAGAACAGGTAAAGGCCGCTGAGCACGCCGAGCACATCAAACGCACTGCTGCCCACTTCCCGCGCGCCGACGATGGCGATCAGCGCCGTGGAGCACCACACCACATCCCCAAGCAGATGCCCGCACAAGAAACCCGCACCGGCCCGACGACCACGGGCGGCACCGATACCAAACACGGCCAACACCCCAGGCCCCGGGGTAATACCGTAGATGAAACCTGAAGCGAGTACGGCGAGCAGCAAGGATGGGGTCATGGGCGCGACTCAAACGGAGGGTTAAGAGGTAAACAGATTCTGCACGTTCCCGTGCTACGGGTAAAACTTCATTCCGGCATAGGGCTTGGCGCGACAGGCTTGCAGCCGTGAGGCCAGGTCACCGACGTGGGCTTCGAGCTTGTGACCATCGGGGTCGAGAAAATAGAACGAGGCACCTTCACTGCGGTTGTCGCGCCATTCTTCTACCTGCGCCGCTCGCAGGCGCTCTACGCACCGGGTGAAATCAGCCGCAGCCACGGTAAACGCGTAATGGGTGTAATCGGTCGCCGGCTTCGAGTCACGCCGTGGATCAAGCGATAAACATAACCAGAGCCCCGGCAGTGAGAGATAGGCGCCGGAGTCCCAAGTGGCGTCCAGGTGAAGTTGCAGCAGCTCATGGTAGAAGCGGATGCTGCGCGGCAAGTCGGTGACGGCCAGGGTCAGGTGGTTGAAGCCTGAGAGCATGAATACTCCTTTTACAATCAGAACGCCCCCTGACGAACGGGGGAAACCAGGGGCACGGTGACAATGTAGTATGTTGCACTACATGTCACTACAACGAGGTCGTCATGTCTGTCATGTCCCTACGTATACCGGAAGATATCGCCGATACGCTTGCCAGTCTCGCCAAGGCCACCGGGCGCAGCAAATCCTTTCTGGCGGTTGACGCATTACGCGAATACCTCACGCGCGAAGCCTGGCAAATTGAGGAAATTCAAAAAGCGCTGAAAGAAGCGGATGCGGGCGATTTCGCTACCGCTGCCGAGGTAGAAGCTGTCGCTGATAAATGGCGCGCCAATGCAGGTTGAGTGGCTGAGGGCAGCCCTCAGGAACCTTGACGATGAAGCCGCTTATATTGCTGAAGAAAATCCAAAAGCGGCCCACGAATTTGTCCAGGCAATCTTGACTGGGCTCCAACAGATTGCTGAATTTCCAGCGATGGGAAAAGAGGGACGCGTGCCAGGGACTCGCGAATGGGTCGTGCCTAGATGGCCCTACATTGTCCCGTATCGCATCCGAGAGGGCCGATTGCAAGTGATGCGGATCTTCCATACCCGGCGCCAGCCACCCGCATCCTGGTGATGAAGGCTCAGATTTGTAACACCCCCTGCACCCGCCCAATCAACCATTGCAACCCCGAATCCCCACCCCGCCGTGCATGCCACGCCAGCTCGAACGCAAACGACGGAATATGAAAGGGCGGTGGTACCGCCAGCAAATGCGCGTGATCAATCTCCAGCAAGCCTCGGGAAGACACGGTCAGGATCAAGTCCGTGCCGCGGATCAACTGCGGCGCCACGCCCCAGTGCGGCAGGCTGATCGCCACATGCCGACGCTCACGAATCGCTGTCAGCGCCCGCTCGATTTCCGGCGTGCCGCTGCCGCGCATTTCCAGCAATACATGGGGACGTGACAGGTAGGTGGGCAGATCCAGTGTGCCGCTTGCCGCAAGGCTGTCGCGGTCCACTAGACAGGTGTAGTGCTCTTCGAACAATGGCGTAGTCCGCAGTTCGGCGGGCATGTCGGGGAACACGCCCGCCGCCAGGTCGATATCGCCATTGAGCACCCCGTCCACCATGCCCTCACGGCTGGCCTGGATGATTTGCAGGTCGATACCCGGCGCTTCGCGGCGCAGCACTCGCACCAGGTCGGGTAGGAAAATCGCCGCGCTGTAGTCAGACATCGCCACGCGAAACCTACGCTTGGCCGACGCCGGGTCAAAGCGATTCGGCGCCAGCAAGGCCTGCACCTGGGCCAGGGCTTCGGCCAGTGGCGCGGCCAACTCCAGCGCGCGGGCAGTTGGCACCAGGCTGCCACCTTGGCGCACCAGCAGCGCATCACCGAGCAGGTCACGCAAACGCGCCAGCGCATGGCTGACTGCCGGCTGACTCAGGTGCAAACGCTCAGCCGCACGGGTGACGTGTTGCTCGCTGAGCAAGGCGTCGAGGATCACCAGCAGGTTGAGGTCGATGCGGCGCAGATCATTCATCAGCTGCATGCTCGGCATAAGAACTTGGAATTTAAATTTGCGTGACGAATAGCCTAGAGTCCAGCAAAACCTCTGGGAGATTCGACATGACTACGCTGCATTGGGTGGGTTTATTGGCGCTGGCGGTCATCGCCGGCGCGGTGGTGCCGTTTCAAAGTGCGATCAACGCCAACCTCGGACGCGGCCTCGGCCATCCGCTGTGGGCCACGCTGGCGTCGTTGCTGGTGAGTATCATCGTGTTACTGCCGGTGATTCTGGCGCTGCGCCTGCCGCTGCCGAGCCTGGCGTTTATCAGCAAGGCGCCGCTGTGGATGTGGGCCGGTGGCGCGTTTGGCGTGTGTTTTATTTCCCTGGCGTTGATGCTGTTGCCCAAGCTCGGCGCCTCGGGATTTATCGCGCTGGCCATGGCCGGGCAGATTCTGGCGTCGCTGGTGCTGGATCACTTCGGCCTGTTCGGCCTGGTGGAGCGCCAACTGACAACGCCCCGCGTGCTGGGGGCGTTGTTGTTGATCGGCGGGGTCGTGTTGATTCAGTTCAGCGCTACACCCGCCCGTGCCTTGGCAACTGCTGGCTGATCAGCCCTTATCGAGGGTGCGCAGTTTTTGCGGCAGGCCCCACAACAGCAACGCCGCCGCCAACAGCGCGCACACACCAATCACATACAGCGCCGGCGTGGTGCTGCCGGTGAGGTCCTTGATCCGCCCCACCATCACCGGGCTGACAATGCCACCAAACTGGCCGAGGGTATTGATCACCGCAATACCACCCGCCGCGCCGGCGCCAGCTCCGGCCAGCAACTTGGGTGGCAGGGTCCAGAAGGTCGGGATCGACGCGATGATGCCCGCGCCCAACATACCCAGGGCGATGATCAGGAAGGTGGTGTGATCGGCAAAAATACCGGCACTGAAGAAGCCCACCGCCCCGAGCACCACCAGGCCACAGACGAACTTGCGACGCTCGCCCGTGGCATCCGACAGCCGCCCGATCACCACCATGCTGATGGCGCCACACACATAAGGAATCGCCGTGAGCAGGCCGATCATCACCGGGCTCTGGGTGCCGGCACTGCGGATCAACTGCGGCGCCCAGAAGTTGAGGCCGTAGGACGCCACCTGGATCAGGAAGTAGATGAAGCCGAGCATCAGGAACCCAGGAATACGGATCGCCGACAGCAGCGAGCCCCCGTGCTGGTTCGGCTCATGCTTGGCGATGCGGCTCGACAGCAAGGTCTTCTCCGCCGCCGTCAGCCAATGGGCGTCTTCGATGCGGTCCTTGAGCAAGGTCAGCACCAGGAAACCCAGGCCGATGCACGGCAAGCCGCCGAGCAGGAACAACCAGTGCCAGCCGCGCATCTGGAAGACACCGTCGAGGTGTTCCAGCACCAGGCCGGAAAACGGTGCGCCCACCAGGCCCGCAAAGGCCGAGGCCAGGAACAGCATCGAGGTGATGCGCCCACGGAAATGCTGCGGGAACCACAGCGTCAGGTAATACAGCACGCCGGGCGCGAAACCCGCCTCCATGGCGCCGATCAGAAAGCGCAGCGCATAGAACTGCCATTCGGCGGTAACAAACACCATGGCCGCCGTCGCCAGCCCCCACGACATCATGATCCGCGCAATCCAGCGCCGCGCGCCGACCTTGTACAGCATCATGTTGCTCGGCACTTCGAAGATCACATAACCCACCACAAACAGCCCGGCACCGAGGCCATAGGCGGTGTCGCTCAGGCTCAGGTCCGCTTGCAGTTGGAACTTGGCAAAGCTGATGTTGATCCGGTCAAAAAACGCGAACAGGTAGCACACCATGATCAGCGGCATCAGGCGCCAGGCGACCTTGCTGACCAGGGCTTTTTCGGCATCGATTTCAGCGGCCGGGCGCGCGCCGGCCTCCAACGTATTAGTGCTCATGGTTTCTCTCCAGCGGGCTGCTCACAGGCGCCCGATTGTTTTTGTTGTCTGGTGCGGTGTTACAGCGTGGCGATGTAGGCAGGCGGTGGATGCAGATCGCAGTTGCGTCCGGCCTTGGCCACTTGGCCGGGTAATTCGTGCCCCAGCAAAGCGGGGAGACGGCGGGACATCTGCAGCAGGTGCGGCAGGTCGATACCGGTATGAATCCCGACTTCATCACACAGGTTCACCAGGTCTTCGGTGCAGATATTGCCCGACGCTCCCGGCGCAAACGGGCAACCGCCCAAGCCCCCCAGCGCTGCGTCAAAACGCCGGGCGCCGGCTTCATAGGCGGCCAGCACATTGCACAACCCCAGGCCGCGAGTGTTGTGGAAGTGCAAGGTCAAATCGCTGGCGGACACACGCTCCAGCACGCGTTTGACCAGGCGTGCCACCTGACGCGGGTTGGCCATGCCAGTGGTGTCCGCCAGGCTGATACCCTGGATGCCCAGCGCTTGATACGCCTCGACAATCTGCAACACGCGGTCTTCATCAATCTTGCCTTCGAACGGGCAACCGAAGGTGGTGGCGATGCTGCCGTTGAGCCTTACCGGGTAATCGCGGGCAAAACTGACGATGTCATCAAACGCCGCCAAAGACACCTCGCAACGCATGCGCATATTGGCCAGGTTGTGGGTCTGGCTGGCAGACATCACCAGGTTCAGCTCATCGACGCGGGACGCGATGGCACGCTGCGCGCCCTTGAGGTTGGGGATCAACGCGACGTAGATCACACCCGGCCTGCGCTCGATGCCCTGGAACACTTGCTCGCCATCACGCAACGCCGGAATGGCCTTGGGCGAGACGAACGAACCGGCTTCGATCCGCGAAAAACCGGCGAGGGACAGCTGGTCGACCAGGGCGATCTTGTCGGCCGTCTCGACCCAGGTCGGCTCGATCTGCAGGCCGTCGCGCGGCGACACTTCCTGCACGATCAGTGCGTCGGAATAATCAGTGATCATTGCACCACTCCCGAGGTTTTCAGGCGTTGGATATCGGCGCCGGTGAGGCCCAGGCTGCCGAGGATGTCGTCGGTGTGCTGGCCCAACGTCGGGCCCTGCCAGTTCACGCCGCCAGGGGTTTCCGAGAGTTTGGGCACGATGCCCGGCATCTTCACCGACACACCGCCGGGCAGCTGGGCAGTGAGCAACATGTCACGCGCCTGGTAGTGTGGGTCGCTGACGATATCGGCCACGGAGCAGATACGCCCGGCGGGTACTTCAGCGGCTTCCAGGGCACTCAGCACCGCCTCGATGGGCAGGCTGCTGGTCCAGTGGGTGATCGCGGCGTCGAGCAATCCACTCTTGGCGGCGCGGCCATCGTTGTGGGCGAATTCGGGTGCTTCGGCCAGGTCGGCACGGCCGATGGTGTGCATCAGGCGCTTGTAGATCGGGTCGCTGTTGCCGGCGATCACCACATAGGCACCGTCGGCCGTCAGGTAGGTGTTGGACGGCGCAATGCCCGGCAAGGCGCCGCCGCTGCGTTCGCGCACATGGCCAAGCATGTCGTATTCCGGCACCAGGCTTTCCATCAGGTTGAACACACTTTCGGCCAGCGACACATCCACAATCTGCCCATCGCCCTGCCCCGTCTTGACCCGCAGCAGCGACATCAGCGCGCCGATCACGCCGTGCAACGACGCCAGGGAATCACCCAGGCTCACGCCCACTCGCGCCGGCGGCGAATCCGGGTTGCCGGTGGTGTAGCGGATACCGCCCATGGCCTCGCCGATGGCTCCGAAACCCGGACGGTCGCGGTAAGGGCCGGTCTGGCCGTAGCCGGAGATACGCACCAGCGTCAGCTTGGGGTTGAGGGCATGCAGCACATCCCAACCGAGGCCGAGTTTCTCCAGGCCACCGGGCCGCAGGTTTTCGATCAACACATCGGCGTCGACGAGCAGTTGCTTGATCAGGTCCAGGCCTTCCGGCGACTTGAGGTCCAGCGCCAGCGACTTCTTGTTGCGCGATTGCAGGTACCACCACAGCGACGTGCCTTCATGCAGCTTTCGCCATTTGCGAAGCGGGTCGCCCTGGCCCATGGCTTCGATCTTGATCACCTCGGCGCCAAACTCGGCCATCAGCCGGGCGGCGAACGGCGCGGCAATGAGGGTGCCGATCTCGATCACCTTGATACCGCTCAGGGGAGCCGTCATGGGGTGTACCTCTTATTCTTGGAATGTGATGCCAAGACTAGAGGCCAGGTGCAGGAGAAATCCAACCGTCAGTTGGCAAGGAGCGTTCGCTAAACGCGAACACTGTAGTGAGCGGGCTTGCCCCGCTCACTACAAATTGTGCTCGGTGCGCAGATATTCGAACAACAACCGGCTGACCGGCGACAACTGCGCCTCATCACGCACCACCAAAATCAAGCTGCGATCCGACCAGTCATCCGTCAGCGGCACGGCATGCAAACCCAATGCACGACCAAACAGCTCATAGGCTTTCTGCGGCAGGATGCCGATGCCCATGTTCGCCTGGACCATCCGGCACATCGCATCGAACCCCGGCACATGAATGCGCAGGCGCAGCATCCTGCCCGCCTCGCGCGCGGCGGCGTGGGTGCGCATATTGATGGAGCTGGCGGCGTGCAGGCCCACGTAATCACTGTCCAGGGTATCGACAAACGCCAGGGTTTTGCGCGCCGCCAACGGGTGATCCGCCGGCATCAGCACCACCAATTTGTCGTGGCGATAGGTCACGCTGGGCAGGCCTTTGGTGTCGGTGTCACTGGAGCAGATGCCCAGGTCCGCCACGCCATCCAGCACGCCCTGCACCACGCCATTGCTGGGACGCTCTTCCAGGTCGGTTTTCACTTCCGGATGCAGCTCGGAAAAATCCCGCAAATCTTCCGGAAGAAACTGAATGATCGCCGACAGGTTGGCCAGCATCCGCACATAACCGCGCACGCCGTGGCTGTGCTCGCCCAACTCCAGGCCCATCTTCTCGACGTTGAACAGCATCTGTCGTGCATGGTGCAACAGCGTTTCACCAGCGGCCGTCAGGTCCATGCCCTTGGCCCGCCGCACGAACAGGCTGACGCCCAGCACCTGCTCCAACTCCATCAAGCGCTTGCTGGCGGCCGACACGGCAATGGCTTCACGGTTGGCGGCGCGGGTCAGCGTGCCTTCCTCAAACACCGCGACGAACAGCTGCAGCGTGATCAGGTCCAGCCGCCGCACCAGGCTCCTGTGCAGCATCAGCGACGCTCGCTGGCCAGCCGATTGATCTCGGCCTGCTCCACTACCGACTGCGGCGCGCCTTGGCTGGCCGCCTGCAACATCGCCCGGCCCACTGTCTCGGTGCTCACCACCCAACCCGGTTTCAGCCGCCGCACAAACGACAACAGGGGGCCAAGCACCGAGTAGAAGGATTGGTAAAGCGGCGTCTTCGAACGCACGCCATGCAAGGGTTGGATGACGCCCGGACGGAACAGGTACACCGCCTTGAACGGCAGGCGCAGCAACGCGTTCTCGGTCTTGCCCTTGACCCGCGCCCACATCGACTTGCCCGCTTCGGAGCTGTCGGTACCGGCGCCGGACACATAGATAAACGTCATCTGCGGATTGAGCCGCGCCAGGGTGCTGGCGGCGACCAGTGTGAGGTCATAGGTGAGGTGGGTGTACTTGACTTCATTCATCCCCGCCGACGATACGCCGAGGCAGAAGAAACACGCATCAAAGCCTTGCAACAGGTTTTCCAGCGGTTGGAAATCCAGCATGTCGCTGTGCAACACCTGATGCAGCTTGCCGTGTTCCTGGGTCAGGGCTGTGCGGCCGACAGCAACGACTTCCTGCACGTCGGCGGCCAACAGGCACTCACGCAGCACGCCCTGGCCGACCATGCCTGTGGCGCCGAATAACAGAACTCTCATGGGTTGGTTCCTTGGTTACAAACGTTTAGCCGCACGTTAGAGACAAACACACTATCAGCTTGTAGCTTACCGCTGAAAAAGGAAAAGTCGGCCCTTGAACAATACCACCACCCTTGCCCTGGCCTGCAGCGCCGCCTTCCTCGCCCAGGTCGGCATCAGCAGTTACCTGCCCGCCGTCCCGGCCATTGCCCACGCCCTCCCCGCCGCCGAAGACCATGTTGCCCTGGCCCTGGCGATTTACTTGGTCGGCATGGCTTTACCGATGTTGCTATGGGGCAGCCTGGGTGAGCGTTTTGGGCGCAAGCCCGTGCTGCTGGCGGCGCTCGCCGTGTATGCGCTGGCCAGTGCAGCAATCCCCTTGGCGTTCAACGTTGAAACCTTCCTGTCATTGCGGCTGGTTCAAGGCTTGGGCGCTGGCGGTGTTTCGGTGATGGCGCGGGTGTTGGTGCGCGACAGTTTCAAGGGTGCGCTGTTGGCCAAGGGTTTGTCGTGGCTGGGCATGACCTTCGTCGTGGCCTTGGGTATCGGGCAATTCGCCGGTTCATTGTTGCAGGTGGCGTTCGGCTGGGAGGCGATCTTCTATGGGTTGGCGATTGGCGCGGTTGGGTTGATGCTGGTGTTGCACCGCGTAACGTTCCCGACGCGGGTGAACGTCGACTCGCAGGTCCGCGCCTGGCGCATCTACGCCGCAATCGTGCGACACCCGCCGTTTCTGCACGCCGCCTTGGCCGGCGGCCTGGGTTATGGGGTGATCATCGCGTTCAATACCTGCGCGCCGCTGATCCTGCAGGGCCGTTTCGAGTGGAGCGCGGCGCACTATGGTTGGCTGGGCTGGCCGATCAGCGCGGCGTATCTCGCGGGGGCGTTGATGGTCAATCGCTTCGTTGCTCGCACGGGTCGGCTGAGGATGATGGGCTGGGGCGTCACCCTGGTATTGCTGGGAACGGCGGTGATGCTGCTCGGCAGTCTGTTCGCCAGCGGGCTCGCCATCTTGCTGTGGTTGCCGTACTGCCTGGCGGTGTTCGGGCAATCGATGAGTTACCCGATCAGCTTGTCCGTGGCCAATGATGAAGCGCCGGTGAGCGGGTCCTATGCCATGGCCTTGAGCGGCTTCATGCATCAACTGATGGCCGCGTTGATCGGCGGTGTGGCGAGCCTGCTGGTGAGTCAGCAGGCGTGGCCGTTGGCGGTTTTATGCCTGGTGTTGGCGGGCGCCGCATGCGTGTGCGTCGCCCGCTGCCACACGGATCAGAATGCGTTGCGAAAGATCTCCTCGATCTGACGCTGATCCGCCCGCCGAGGGTTGGTCAGCCCACAGGCATCCTTCAGCGCGTTGGTCGCAAGCAAGGGAATGTCCTGCAACTTGGCGCCCAGCTCGCGCAGTCCGGCCGGGATCTCGACATCATGGGCCAGGCTGCGAATCGCGGCGATGGCGGCCTGCGCGCCCTCCTCATCGGTGACGCCCTTGACGTCGGCCCCCAACGCACGGCCTACGTCGCTCAGGCGTTTGGCGCTGACGCTGGCGTTGAAGCTTTGCACATGGGGCAGCAACACCGCGTTGCAGACGCCGTGGGGCAGGTCGTAAAAACCACCCAGTTGGTGCGCCATGGCGTGCACAAAACCCAGGGATGCATTGTTGAAGGCCATGCCGGCGAGGAATTGTGCATAGGCCATGTTCTCCCGCGCGGCCATGTCGCTGCCATCGCGCACCGCCAGGCGCAGGTTGGCGCTGATCAGTTCGATGGCCTTGATGGCACAGGCGTCGGTGATCGGGTTGGCGGCGGTGGACACGTAGGCTTCGATGGCGTGGGTGAGCGCGTCCATGCCGGTGGCGGCAGTGAGGCCCCTGGGCATGCCGACCATCAGCGCCGGGTCGTTGACCGACAGCAGCGGCGTGACGTTGCGGTCGACGATGGCCATTTTTACATGGCGGGTTTCGTCGGTGATGATGCAGAAACGGGTCATCTCGCTGGCGGTGCCGGCGGTGGTGTTGATAGCCACCAGCGGCAGTTGCGGTTTGGCGGACTGGTCGACGCCTTCGTAGTCGCCGATTTTGCCGCCGTTGGTGGCGCACAGGGCGATGCCCTTGGCGCAGTCATGGGGCGATCCGCCGCCCAGGGACACCACGAAATCGCAGGCACTTTCCTGCAACTGCACCAGGCCTTTCTCGACGTTTTCCACAGTCGGGTTGGGCTTGGCGCCTTCGTAGATCACCGAGTCGATGTCCTGCATCGCCAGTTTCTCGGCGATCATGCTCGCCACGCCGGCCTTGGCCAGGCCGGCGTCGGTGACGATCAGCGCCTTGCGAAAGCCGTAGTTGCGAATGGCGGTCATGGCTTCG
Organism: Pseudomonas sp. P7759; assembly: GCF_013386445.1. NCBI lineage: Bacteria > Pseudomonadati > Pseudomonadota > Gammaproteobacteria > Pseudomonadales > Pseudomonadaceae > Pseudomonas > Pseudomonas sp. P7759. Next base: position 11,108 of record NZ_JACART010000063.1, on the reverse strand, counting down.
TCGAGGCAGTCGATGCCCATGATGTTGACGGCGGGGATGAAGAAGGTGCTGCTCATGGTCAATCCTCAGAGGCTTTATGCCTACAGCATCAACCTGCGCCACCCGCCGCATCTTGATCAGGATCAACGCCGAGCCGTGATAAAGTCTCCGCCCAGCCGATTTCGAGTAGACCCGCCGCAATGAAGGATTTCCAGGATATTGACGCCCACCTTGAAGACTGGAGCGCACTGCGCAGCAGCACGGACTTCAGCGGGATTCTGATCGGCAATGGCGCGAGCCGTGCCATTTGGGAAGACTTCTCCTACGACTCGCTGTTCGAAAACGCCCGCACCGTTGAGGAAAAACCCCTCAGCCAATCCGAGCTCAGCGTGTTCGACGCCCTGCAAACCCGCAGTTTCGAGCAGGCCCTGGGCGCGTTGAAGACCACCAGCCGGGTCAACAAGGCCCTGGCGGTCAGCTCGGCGGCGCCGCGCAATCGCTATTACGCGATCAAGGAAGCCTTGATCAATACCATCCACGCCGTGCATATCCCGTGGCGCCTGGTGCAGCCGTCGACGCTGGCGACGATCAACGCTGAGCTGAAGCAATACTCGACGGTGTTCACCAGCAACTACGACCTGCTCAACTATTGGGCGATCCTGCATACACCGGGCATCGATGACCTGTTCCGCAGCGCAGACACCAGCTTCGACCTGCGCAATACCCGCACCGACGCACCACGCATCCTCTACCTGCACGGCGGCCTGCACCTGGTGCGCAACCTGGATGGTACCGCGCGCAAATTGCCGACCACTGATAGCACCTTGCTCAGCAGCTTTGCGATCAACAACACGATCAAGACCCTCGATGATGTGCCGCTGTTTGTCAGCGAGGGCAAGGTTGAGGAAAAGCTCAAGACCATCCGCAGTTCGGATTACCTGTCGTTCTGCTATGAGCAGTTGCTCAGCCACGAAGGTGCGTTGTGCATCTTTGGCCATGACTTGGGAGCGCAGGATAAACACTTGGTGGATGCGATTCGCCAGGCCAACGTGACGACGCTGGCGATCTCGGTGTCGGGACGCAGTGAGGGGTTTATCCGTCAGCAGAAGCGACGGTATTCGGAGTTGTTCGACGGGGCGGGCGTGGAACTGAAGTTCTTTGCGGCGCGCACGCATCCATTGGGTCATCCTGCCCTGTCCGTCCCTGTCGAACGCTGATCAAAATGTGGGAGCGGGCTTGCTCGCGAATGCGGTGGATCAGTTAATAAATCAGGTACTGACCCACCGCATTCGCGAGCAAGCCCGCTCCCACACTGGCCCCTATTTCAATCCTGTATCGTGGTCATTCTTCCGAGCTGTGCACCACAACCAGCAATTGTGCCTGCACCGGCCCCACCGAGCGCAATCGATGGGGCTTCTGCGCATTGAAGTGCAGTGCATCGCCGCGTTCCAGGATCACCCGTTCGTTCATGAAATCCACTTCCACCTGGCCTTCATGCACAAACAGAAACTCTTCCCCCACATGCTCCTTGAAGGTCTTGTCGGTGAACTCCGCCGGCGGGTAGATGATGAACGGCAGCAGGCTGCGTTCGCTGACCTGATGGGCCAGCACCGCATAACCCGGTGACGTGTCCGGGCGCTCATGGCTGCGCACCAGGCTGTAGCTGTCGAGGCTGACGCTGTCTTCGCTGAATAGCTCTTCGACCTTCACGTTCAACGCCTTGGCCAGTTTCAGCGCGGCGGCAATCGACGGCGTGTTGAGCCCGCGCTCGACCTTGGACAGATAACTCTTGGTCATCCCGGACTTTTCGGCCAGGACATCCAACGTCACACCAAGTTTTTTTCTCAATAATTTCAAACGGATAGACATGCGCTGCGATTAATCCATGCAGTAAGCGATGAGCTGTGCTTGCCAATGACACAAAGTGTCATATAGCATCGTTAGTGTCATTTGCAGCCACCGAGGGCACCCGATATGGCCAAGACATTAGCACTCCCAAAAGACCAACTGGTCAAGCAAGCACTGGTCCAGATGCAAAACACCCTGGCGGATAATACGTGGACCGTCCGGCAAAAGCTGGCGCTCACGTGTCGCATCCTGTTCGAGAACGGCCACGACTCCGGCCTGGCCGGGCAGATCACCGCGCGCGGACCGGAACAGGGCACCTATTACACTCAGCAATTGGGCCTGGGTTTTGATGAGATCACCGCCAGCAACCTGTTGCTGGTGAACGAGGACCTTGAAGTACTGGAAGGCCACGGCATTCCCAATCCCGCCAACCGTTTTCACAGTTGGGTATACCGTGGGCGGCCGGATGTGAACTGCATCATCCACACCCACCCCACCCACATCGCCGCGCTGTCGATGCTTGAAGTACCGCTGCAGGTGTCGCATATGGACCTCTGCCCGCTGTACGAAGACTGCGCCTTCCTGGAGGCTTGGCCAGGTGTGCCGGTGGGCAATGAAGAAGGGGAAATCATCACCACGGCACTGGGTGACAAGCGCGCGATCCTGCTCTCGCACCACGGGCAGTTGTCCACCGGGGCGAGCGTCGAGGAAGCCTGCGTGATCGCGCAGTTGATCGAGCGCGCGGCCAAATTGCAGTTGCTGGCGATGGCGGCTGGCACCATCAAGCCGATCCTGCCAGAGCTGGGACGCGAGGCCCATGACTGGATCTCCCGGCCCAAGCGTCACGGAGCCGCGTTCAATTACTACGCCCGGCAGAACCTGCGTCAACACGCCGATTGCCTGAACTGACTTGCCCTTTTTCGACCGGAGACTTCCCATGTCCAGCCCTAACATTCACGGCATCATCGGCTACACCATCACCCCGTTCAGCGCCGACGGCCAACGCATTGACCTCGACGCCCTGGGCCGCTCCATCGACCGCCTGATCGACGGCGGCGTACACGCCATCGCGCCACTGGGCAGCACCGGTGAAGGTGCCTATTTGAGCGACGCCGAGTGGGACGAAGTCAGCGCCTACAGCCTGGCAAAAATCGCGCGGCGCGTGCCGACCATCGTCAGCGTGTCCGACCTCACCACCGCCAAAGCCGTACGCCGCGCCCGCTACGCCGAGGCCAATGGCGCCGATGTGGTGATGGTGCTGCCGACCTCCTACTGGAAACTCAGCGAAGCGGAAATCATCGCCCACTACGCCGCGATCGGCGACAGCATCGGCGTGCCGATCATGCTCTACAACAACCCGGCCACCAGCGGCACGGACATGTCGGTGGACCTGATCCTGCGCATCATCAAGCAGGTGGCCAGCGTGACCATGGTCAAGGAAAGCACCGGGGACATCCAGCGCATGCACCAGTTGCATCGCCACAGCGACGTGCCGTTCTACAACGGTTGCAACCCGCTGGCACTGGAAGCCTTCGCGGCGGGTGCCAAGGGTTGGTGCACGGCGGCGCCGAACCTGATCCCACAGCTCAACCTGGCGTTGTATGAGGCGGTGTTGGCCAATGACCTGACCCAGGCGCGGGAGCTGTTTTACCGCCAGTTGCCGTTACTGGACTTCATCCTCAAGGGTGGGTTGCCGGCGACGATCAAGGCCGGATTGCGGTTGACCGGCTTGGAAGCGGGTGACCCGCGTCTGCCGGTGTTCCCACTGGGCGAAACCGGGATTGAACAACTGAAAACATTACTGCGCTAACCCACGATCCCCTGTGGGAGCGGGCTTGCTCGCGAATGCAGTGTGCCAGTCACCGGATAAATCGACTGACACACCGCTTTCGCGAGCAAGCCCGCTCCCACATTTTTTGCGGTGTACATCCGTAAAATAGAGACAAATGACAATGGTTCTCGATACCATTCGCGACTTTCTCCACGTCGTGCTTCGTCAAGAAGGATATCCATGTCTCGTCCCAAGCCCGACCCGCTGTCGGCCGATGCCTTTCGCGGGTTCTATACAGATATTCTGTATTTCCTGCGCAAGCGCACAGACAACGCCAGCGACGCGGCGGACATGACCCAGGATGTCTTCACCCAGTGGCTGGACTACCGCGACCGGGCCAAGGTCGAGCAGCCACGGGCGTTTCTGTTCCAGATGGCGCGCAACCTGCTGCGTGATCACTGGCGCAAACAGAAGGTACGGCATACCGTCCACTCTGATCAGGCCGCAATGGACGCCGAGCCGGTCACCGACGAGCAAAACGATCCCATGGCCGCCGTGCAGCGCTTGCAACGCCTGGAACAGTTGAAAGAAGTCCTCGCCGAACTCTCGCCCCGCAGGCGAGAAGCCCTTATGCTGCACCGCTTCGAAGGCTTGAGCCAGGCGCAGATCGCCGAGCGCATGGGCATTTCGACCAGCATGGTGGAAAAGCACATCGCTTTTGCCCTGCTGCATTGCAAGCGACGCCTTCAACACGAACCCGGCACGGAGCAGCCAGAATGAACCGCCTGAGCGACACCGACGTGCTCGACATCGAAGACAGCGACGCCATCGATGCCCAAGCCGCCAGCTGGTTTGCCCGCAACCGCAATAATGACGCGGGGCGTGCCGACCGCAAGGCCTTTGCCGCCTGGCAAGCCGAGCCCGCCCACGCCCGCGCCTATGCCGAATTCGAGCAACTGTGGGCAGACCTGGCCCAGTTGCAGCAACTGAACAAACCCGTGGCGCTGCCCAAGCGCAAACCGTCGGCATGGCGCCCTGCCCTGGCCGTGGCCGCCGCCCTGTTATGCGCGGTCATGACCACGCCTATCGGCGCGCCCCGCGAGCTGTATCACACCCAGGTCGCAGCCCACGCCAAAGGCATGCGCACCCTCAATCTGCCCGACGGCAGCACCTTGTATGTGAATGCGAACACCCGCGTACGTGTGGATTTCACCGCGCACCAACGCATCGTGCACCTGGACAAAGGCCAGCTGTACCTCGAAGTGGCCGCCGACAAGGAACGACCGTTGTTCGTGCAAGCCGGCGAGGCCAATGTGCGCGTGGTCGGCACCGGCTTCGATGTGCGCCGCAGCCAGCAGCAACTGGTGGTCAGCGTCGCCCATGGGCAGGTCGCGTTCGAGCCGGACGCCAAAAGCCCCGTCACCCTGTTGGGCGCCCAGCAACGTGCGATCTTCAGCTACGCCAAAGGCACGTTGCAGCAGCAGACCCTCACCGCCGAGGAGGTCGCCGACTGGCGCAGCGGCCACCTGTCGTTTCGCAACCGCGAGTTGGCCAGCCTGATCGATGAGCTGAGCCTGTATCGCCCTCAGGCGCCGCTGCAGGTCAGCAACGCCGTGGCGCACTTGAAGGTCTCGGGCAATCTGGATGTGAATGATCCCGACGCGTTGCTCAATGCCCTGCCTGCCCTGCTGCCGGTGAAAACCGTGGCGTCGGCCGATGGAATCGTAAGGATCGAACCGAGCAAATAACCCTGCAAAATTCTTATTTGAGAATATTTTGCATTCGCAGGTGTGGTTTTTTCGAGCAGCCCCGTCTTCCCCCGGTCTGCGTTTGATACGCACACCTTTTCGGCCATTTGGCCACACCGGGGGATTTCATGTTTCGCGCGCCTTGCCACGCTTCGCACCTGTTTCTTCGACCGACGCTCATCGCTAGCTGCCTGGTATTCAGCCTCAGTGCCCAGGCCGACTCGCTCACGCTGCAACTGCCAGCGCAGTCATTGGCCACGTCCCTGAGCCAGGTGGCGCAGCAGGCGAAAATCCAGCTGCTGTTCGATGAAGAACTGCTCAAGAACGTGCAGGCGCCGGCGCTCAACGGCGATTTCACACCGGAAGTGGCGATTCGTACCCTGCTGAAAAACGGCGAGTTCACCCTGATCAAGGTCGGGAGCACCTACGTCGTGCGCCCCGATGAGGGCAAGACCACCAACAGCGGCGTGATCCAATTGGACGCCCTGAGCGTGATCGGCACCGGTACCGAGGTCAACTCCAACACCGTTGGCCGCTCGACCCTGAGCCAGGAAGAGATTGACCGTTACCAGTCCAATAACATCCCCAGCCTGTTGCAGACCCTGCCCGGCGTCAGCCAGGGCGGCTCGCTGAAACCTGGCGGCCAGACCATCAATATCCGTGGGTTCGGCGATGCCGAAGACGTCCCGCTGACCGTCGATGGCGCCACCAAAAGCGGCTTTGAACGCTATCAGCAAGGCACGGTGTTCATTGAGCCCGAACTGATCAAAAGCATCGAGGTGGAGAAAGGCCCCAACTCGCCTTTCACCGGCAACGGCGGGTTTGGCGGTACGGTCAACATGACCACCAAGGATGCCCCCGACCTGCTCAAGGACGGTCGCAACAGTGGCGCGATGCTCAAATACGGTTACTCCAGCAACGACCATGAGCAGGTCTACAGCAGCGCCGTGTACGGGCGTACCGACGATGGCCGTTTCGATGCACTGGCCTATTTGACTCAACGCGATGGCGACGACATGAAGGTCGCGGCCAAACTGCCCAACGAGAACAATCAGTACCCGATCAACCCCCAGCGTCTGCCGAACTCCGCGCAAAATGTCGACGGCAAGCTGTTCAAGGTCAACGCCCACTTCACCGAAGAACACGCCGTTGGCTTGTCCTACTCGCGTTCACACAGCGACCGCTGGACACCGTTCTCGGCGGCCAGCTACCCGACGCCGCCCACCCAGGCCAACATTGACCGCTATGGCTACGAAGCGGCGTTGAAGCGGTTTCTGGCCCATCGCGACACGGTCGACACCACGTGGTCGGGCAAATACGAATACACACCGCTGGACAACCCGCTGGTGGACCTGACCGTTAAATACTCCCAGTCCAACACCGACCAGACCGACGAACGCGACGCCACGGCGTTTTTCCAACTGGCCACCGGCGGGCGCAAAATGGACACCGCCTACACCGACAAGAACCTCGACGTGCGCAACGTCAGCCTGTTTGACACCGGCCCGTTGCAACATGCCGTCACTGTGGGCGGGCAAATCCGCAAGCACATCCGCGAGACCGAAATGTGGATGCCGGGCACCACCTACAACACCCCGCGCTACAACTACGGGCATTTCCAACCGGGCTTCATGCCCCACGGCAAGGTCGATACCAACAGTTTCTTCGTGCAGGATGCAGTGACCCTGGGCGACGTCACCATCACCCCATCGATGCGCTACGACCACGTGCGCAACCGCGGCGAAGCCAACGATGCGCCGTACTACAGCAACCCCGATCCGTCCTTCGGCCACGATTACAGCGACCGCACCTACACCGGCTGGTCGCCGCGCCTGGCGGTGTTCTGGACGGTCAACCCGCACCTCGGCCTGTTCGCCAACTGGAGCAAGACCTGGCGCGCGCCGGTGATCGATGAACAGTACGAGGTCCAGGGCCTGGGCAGCCGCACCGCCACCAGCGTCGACCTCGACCCGGAACGCATCACCTCGATCAGCGTGGGCACGGTCAGCAGTTTCGACAACCTGATCGCCCACGACGACAACCTGCAACTGCGCACCACCTTCTTTCACAACAAAGTCGAAGACGAAATTTTCAAGGCCACCGGCGTCGGTTGCCAGAACCAGGCCATCAACGGCGGCACCATTTCCACCGCTTGCCCGCCGGGCGCCATGTCCAACTATCGCAACATCGGCGGCCTGACCATCAAGGGCTTCGAACTCGAATCGTTCTACAACTCCACCTACCTGTTCGGTTCGGTGTCCTTCGCCTATGCCAAGGGTGACCATGAAGGCGCCTACACCAACCCCTGGGGCCCGGATGTGGCGGCACGGGATATTCCGCCGACCAAATGGGTACTGGTGCTCGGCACCAACATTCCGGCGTGGGATGCCCAAGTGGGCTGGACCGGTCAGTTCATCGGCGCGACCTCGCGTTTGCCCAGCGACAAATATTCCGGCGGCCCCGGCAGCAGCGTGGGCGACCTGTTCTATGACCAGTACGGCAACAAGCGCTACAACACCCAGGGCCTGTTCGCCAAATGGAAACCACAGCAGGCCTACCTGAAAGGCACCGAAGTGAACTTCACCGTGGACAACCTGTTCAACGAGAACTTCCGTCCGGCCCTGAGCGGCGACCGTGCCTACACCAAGGGCCGTGATGCCAAGATCAGCATCACGCGCTTCTTCTGAAAACTGTACGGATAAATCCGCACCCAGCTGTAGGCCCGCAATCGGCGGGGGATGTGGCTAGATGGGCTTCCCTTGAAGCCCTCTAGATTTCGGTTCTACCTCATGAGTTCGCGCGAAAACACCGGCATGGCCCTCGGCCTGCTGGGCGTCATCATCTTCAGCCTGACCCTGCCCTTCACCCGCATCGTGGTGCAGGAAATCCACCCGTTGCTCAACGGCCTGGGCCGCGCGTTGTTCGCGGCGATCCCCGCGGCGGCGCTGTTGCTGTGGCGCCGTGAGCGCTGGCCAACCTGGCGCCAGGTGCGCGGGCTGTGCCTGGTGATCGCGGGCGTGATCCTGGGTTTCCCGGTGTTGTCAGCCTGGGCCATGCAGACCTTGCCGGCGTCCCATGGCGCGCTGGTCAACGGCCTGCAACCGTTGTGCGTGGCGCTGTACGCGGCGTGGCTGTCCCATGAACGGCCGTCGAAAGCCTTCTGGGCCTGTGCGGCGCTGGGCAGTGGCTTGGTGTTGAGCTACGCGTTGATCACCGGGGCCGGCAGTATCCAGGCCGGTGATTTGCTGATGCTCGGTGCAATCGCGGTGGGCGGTTTGGGTTATGCCGAAGGCGGCCGATTGGCCAAGGAGATGGGCGGCTGGCAGGTGATCTGCTGGGCGCTGGTGCTGTCGACGCCCGTGCTGATCGGGCCGGTGTGGTACCTGGCGGCGCAGCATCAAGGGGCGATTTCCATGCGCGCCTGGTGGGCGTTTGGCTACGTGTCGCTGTTCTCGCAGTTCCTGGGGTTCTTTGCCTGGTACGCCGGCTTGGCCATGGGCGGGATTGCGCGGGTCAGCCAGATCCAGCTGTTGCAGATCTTCTTCACCATCGCGTTTTCGGCGCTGTTCTTTGGCGAACACATCGAGCCAATCACCTGGCTGTTTGCCTGTGGAGTGATCGTGACGGTGATGCTGGGGCGCAAGACGACGGTGCAGCCAGCACCCGTTTCAAAGCCGAGCGTTGTCTAATGTGGGAGCGGGCTTGCTCGCGAAAGCGGTGTGTCAGTCACCAAGAGTTCGACTGATCTGACGCTTTCGCGAGCAAGCCCGCTCCCACAGGGGTTGTGTGTGTTCAGCTTAAGAAGCCATCCGCGCGCAGCAGGGTTTCCAGGCAGTGTTCGGTGATGTGGTAGAACGCCTTGAGTTCCTGGATTTTCTCCAGCAACTGCGCATTGTCCACCGGCTCGGTGCGCTTCACGGCAAGAATCATCTTGTTCTTGTTGGTGTGCTCCAGCGAGATGAATTCGAACACCTTAGTCTCGTAGCCACAGGCTTCGAGGAACAGCGCACGCAAGCTGTCGGTGACCATTTCGGCCTGTTGGCCCAAGTGCAGGCCGTATTGCAGCATCGGCTTGAGCAGCAGCGGGCTCTGGATCTGCAGGCGGATCTGCTTGTGGCAGCACGGCGAGCACATGATGATCGACGCGCCGGAACGGATGCCGGTGTGGATCGCGTAGTCCGTGGCAATGTCGCAGGCATGCAGGGCGATCATCACGTCCAGTTCGCTGGGCGCCACACTGCGTACATCGCCGCACTTGAACACCAGCCCCGGATGCTCCAGGCGGGCGGCCGCTGAGTTGCACAGGGTCACCATGTCTTCGCGCAGCTCGACGCCGGTCACTTCGCCCTCGGCCTTGAGGGTGTTGCGCAGGTAGTCGTGGATGGCAAAGGTCAGGTAGCCCTTGCCCGAGCCGAAGTCAGCGACACGCACCGGCTGGTCCAGCTTCAAGGGCGACGAGGTGAGCGCGTGGCTGAACACTTCGATGAACTTGTTGATCTGCTTCCACTTACGCGACATCGACGGGATCAGCGCCTGTCTGGCGTCGGTCACACCGAGGTCGGCGAGGAATGGCCGGCTCAGGTCGAGAAAGCGATTCTTCTCGCGGTTATGCTCAGCCGACGGCGCTTCACGCAGTTGCTGCGGCTTGCTTTTGAACAGCGAGCTTTTGTTCTTCTTGCTGTATTCCAACTGGACTTCGTCAGTCAGCGACAGCAGGTGCGCGTTCTTGAACTGCGCCGGCAGCAACGCGGCAATCGCTGCAACACCTTCGGCCTGCGGGAAGTTCTTGGTGATGTCGCGGGTCTTGTAGCGGTAGACGAAGGACAGGCACGCCTGCTCCTTGACCGTGACCGGCTTGATGATCAGCCGCTGCAACTCGGCTTCCTCACCGACGTACTTGGCCAGCACCAGCTTGATAAAGGCGTTTTGCGCGAGGCTTGCGCTGAGCAGTTCAATGAACTGGTCGTGATGATCCGGCGCAGGGCGGGCAGGTTGAGCGGTGACAGACATGAACAAAAACGCCTCGGGCAGGGAATGCCGGGCATTTTAGGGGGGATAGCCCGCCAGGGCACGGAGTTATTTGACCAGCGGTACGCCTTACTCCAGCACCACCAATCGATTGGGCAGTTCATTGCGGGTTTGCGTCACCGGCACATGCACCTTCAACAACTCGCCGCAGGCTTCGATGCAGTCGATAAACCCCGCCAACGTCTGCCCCTGTTTCACCTGCTGGGTAAACGCCTTGACGATCACATCCCAACTGCCGTCATCCAGGCGCTTGGAAATGCCGTCATCCACCAGAATCTCCACGTACCGTTCCGCCTCGCTGACAAAAATCAGCACGCCAGTGCTGCCCAGGGTGTGGTGCAGGTTCTGCTCCAGGAACTGCCGCCGCGCCAGGTTGGACGCGCGCCAGTGGCGCACCGAACGGGGGATCAACCGCGTGGTCACCTTGGGCAAACGGAACACCAGGCACAACACGATGAATGTCGCCCATTGCGCCAACAGCAAGGTGTACATGGTCAGGTAACCCGACAAGTAGTGCACCACGCCGGGCACCACCAACGCGATCAGACTGGCCCACAACAGCGGGATATAGGCGTAGTCGTCGGCGCGGGCGGCCAGCACGGTCACCAACTCTGCGTCGGTGGTTTTTTCCACGCGGGCGATCGCTTCCGCGACTTGGCGCTGCTCGTGTTCAGTCAGTAATGCCATGGTTGTGCTTGCTCTCTCATTATTATCATCACCAGCCGCCTGAAGCC
>NZ_JACART010000062.1:0-10634 GCF_013386445.1 Pseudomonas sp. P7759 | reverse complement strand
CACCCCACCCCTGCCAGCCCTGCTGGCCGAAACCATTTACATCGCCTCGCCTATCCCGGAACTGGCGAATGCGATCAGCGGCTGGTTACGCCGCTGGGGCGCACGCGCGCAGACCGCCCTGCCGGCGCAGACTGACGGGCACCTGCTGTTGCAACTGCACCCCGGCAACGTTGACCCATTGCTGGTCGCCGACTGGGCGGGCCCGGTCATCCATGCCAGCAGCAACGCCAGCAGCCCCCCGCCGGATGAGGCCGGTGCATGGCACGTCAACCTCAACCACCTGAGTTCGATCCATCAAGCGGTCAGCCAGGCACAGGGGTTGTGGGTGGCACGCGCCGACGAACAGACACGCCAGCGCGACCTGAAAAAGCTCAACCTGCACCTGCTGGTGGCCGAAGACAACATTATCAACCAGCTGATATTGCGCGACCAACTGGAAGAACTCGGCTGCACCGTGGAGTTGGCCGCCGATGGTCATGAAGCGTTGCAGCTCTACACCGCCGGCACCTTCGACGTGGTGCTGACCGATGTGAACATGCCCCACATCAACGGCTACGAACTGGCGCGGGAACTGCGGCGCCAGGGCTGCCCGTTGCCGATTATCGGGGCCACCGCCAACGCGATGCGCGGCGAGGCCGACCTGTGCCTGGCCGCCGGCATGAACCATTGCCTGGTCAAGCCTTTCGCGTTGCGGGCGCTCTTCAATTCCCTGGCGCCTTATGCACGGATCATTCATGAAGCCCCTTAGTATTTTGATCGTCGAGGACCATCCTCTGCAGCACATCTACTTGCAGCACCTGCTCAGTGAGTTGGGGGATTTCATGCTCGAAGCCGCCCAGGATGGCAAAGAAGCGCTGGAGCGCCTGCGCCAACGGGACTTCGACCTGGTGCTCACCGACCTGCTGATGCCCGGCATGGACGGTGTGCAATTCATTCAAAGCCTGGCCAGCCTGCGCTGCAAGCCAGCACTGGCGATCATGAGCGTGGCGTCGCGGCGCATGTTGATGGCCGCCAGCCTGGTGGCCAAGAACCTGGACGTGGAAGTGATCGGGCTGATCTCCAAACCGGTGGCTGCCGACGCCTTGCGTAGCCTGGTCGAGCAACTCAGGCACAAGATGCGCACGCCCTCTCCTCTGCCGACCAAACACCCCGACATCGACCGTTACACGCTGATCCAGGCCATGGGCAACGGCCAGTTGCAAGCCTGGTTCCAACCCAAGAAGTCCCTGGCCAACGGTCGCATCGTCGCCGCCGAAGCGCTGGTGCGCTGGATGCACCCCGAGCAAGGCGTGATGTTGCCCGGCGCTTTCCTGGAGGCGATCAAAGCCTTCGAACTGGAAGAGCGCCTGTTGTGGCTGGTACTCAAGCAGGCAATCTACGCGCAAAAACAATGGTGCCTGCGCGGCTATGACATCCCGGTGTCGATCAACCTGCCGACCCACTTGCTCAACAGCCATGACCTGGCCGACCGTTTGCTGGAGTTCGTGCTGCTGCACGACGGCATCCCCGGCATGATCTGTTTCGAGCTGATGGAGTGCTCGGTGCCCCAGGACATCAGCAACTTCTACGCCGGTGCCTGCCGCCTGCGGATCAAGGGGTTTGGCTTGTCCCAGGATGATTTCGGCAAAGGCTACAGCTCGTACCTCAACCTGGTGTCCACGCCGTTTACCGAACTGAAGATCGACCAGGCGCTGGTCCAGGGCTGCCACGACAACGAAGGCATGGCATCGGCCCTGGCAAGCATCATCAGCCTGGGCCGCAAGCTGGGCCTGACCGTGGTCGCCGAAGGGGTGGAAACCCCCCAGCAATTGGCCTTGCTGCGCAAGATCGACTGCAACCAGGTGCAGGGGTTCTTGATCTCCCACGCGGTATCTTCCGAACAATTTCAACAACTTCTGAACAATGATGGCCCCGCGACATCTCATTAGGCGCCAGGCACGGATCTTTTGTTGCAGAGAGGGGCTAAGCTCCATCCAGTGCCGATTTTTTCTCCGCCTGCGGACGTCCTTGATGAAGCACAACAACGCGATCCTCGAAGCCTTCACCCGAAGCTCCTTGCGCCTGAACAAAGGCCTGATGTTGATGTTCGGGGTCGCGTTGCTGCTGGCCCTCACCAACTACTGGTCGCTGCAACGCGGCGTCGATATCCGCTATGGCGCCATGCGGTTTCACTTCGCCCGACTGATGGAAAACCTGGCGCAGCAGGAAGCGTTCCTCAAGAACTTGGCGCACCCCGGCATCCAGGCCGAATTGTTGCGCGCCACCAACGTCCAGGTCAGCCTCAAAAGCCGTATGGTCGACACTCGTCGCACCTTGTACGAGGGCCAGAAGTACTCATTCTCGGTGCCATTCAGCGTGGCGTTCGATGAGCAGCGCGTGGGTGTCAGCGCCCGGCCGCGGATATTCGCGTTGGGCGCTCATCTCACCAGTTACTACAGTGCATTTTGGTCCTCCTCGCCGTACGGGGCGCCACAGACGTTCGTGTTCAACCGCCAGGCGAACTACGCCATTGATATCCCTGCCGTGGACACGCCGCTGGAGCGGGTCAACGCGGTGCAGGACGCCCTGGCGCAGACGCCGCCGGGCCTGGAACCCGAGCGAGTGTACTGGCAGGCCGGGCCCGCGCCTGAGCATTTGCTGGCCTATATGGGTATTGCGCTCGACGGCCCGGACTCGGCTGTGGTCGGCACGCTGCTGGACCTGGCCCAGGCCGACGACGTACAGCGCGCGCTGGAGCGCTCTGCGTTTGATCGCATCACGTTAATCGCCCCTGACGGTCATCGGCTGATCGGACCGGAAGTCGTTGGCGCGCCGCTCAGCGACGGCGTGCACTTCACCTCGAACGGTTTCGTATTCAAGATTTCCCAGGCCGGTGACCAGCCCTGGAGCGCGATCTATGGCTTGAGTTACGCACGTTATTTCCACTACGCCGTGTGGCCGCTGAGCAGCCTGGTCTTGTTCCTGGGCAGCCTGCTGGCGCTGGGATGGGCCGGCAGCCGCTGGTATCGGCGCCAAGTGATTGCACCGGCACGCCTGGCCCACGAGCACATTGCCGAGAGCGTGGCGTTCAGCCGCGTGATCATCGACACTGCCCCCACCGGGTTATGCGTGGTGCGCCGCAGCGACGGCGAAGTGTTGATCGAGAACCAGCGCGCCCAGCAATGGCCGGGCACCGCACGCCTGGTCGCGGCCATGGCCGGCGCCCACGACAGCGCCGAGAGCGGCGAGACGCACCTGGAGATCGAAGGCCGTCACCTGCAGATCGGTTTCGTGTCCACACGTTATCAGGCGCAGGACGTGCGCCTGTATGCGTTCAATGACATCACCCGGCACATCGAGGATGCTTCGGCGCTGGAAGATGCACGCCGCGTTGCCGACGCAGCCAACGAAGCCAAGACCCTGTTCCTGGCGACCATGAGCCACGAAATCCGCACGCCTCTGTACGGCGTGCTTGGCACCTTGGAGTTGTTGGGCCTGACCGACCTGGACCCGCATCAGAAAACCTACCTGCAGACCATCCAGCGCTCGTCCGCCACGCTGTTCCAGCTGATCAGCGATGTGTTGGATGTGTCGAAAATCGAGTCCGGGCAAATGGCGATCGAGGCCGTGGAATTCTGCCCGCTGGACATGCTCGAAGACACCCTGCACACCTACGCCGCCTTCGCCCACCGCAAGGGCCTGCAACTCTACAGTTGCATCGACCCGCAGCTGCCGGACAGCGTCATGGGCGACCCGCTGCGTATCCGCCAGATCCTGAACAACCTGGTGAGCAATGCGATCAAGTTCACCGACATCGGCCGCGTGGTGATCCGTGCCAGGGTGCGCGCGCACGACGCTGAGCAGGTGGAGCTGGAATGGCAGGTGACCGACTCCGGCGTGGGCATCGCGCAGGCACAGCAGGCCAAACTGTTCGATCTCTTTTACCAGGCTCCGGACACCGCAGGTGAAGGCGGTGCGGGCTTGGGGCTGCCCATCTGCCGGTGGCTGGCGCAGATGATGGACGGCCAGATCAAGGTCGTCAGCGAGCCCGGACTGGGCAGCAGCTTTACCTTGAAAATCCGCTTGCCGGTGTGTGCCGCTGCACTGACGAATCTGCCCCTGGTGGAACCCAGCACGACGCCGGTGTATGTGCAGGCGCCGGTGCGTGAATTGGCGCAATCGATGTGCGACTGGCTCAACCGCCTGGGCATTGCAGCCGCCGTGGCTGCGCCGACCCAGGAACCGGGGGCCCATCGCGCCGTGCTGGTGGATGTGCTGCCCGATCAACCTGCGCGACCCTGGATCGGCCAACGCGTCATCTGCCTGCCGGGCGCCCACAGCCCACCCTTGCCGACCGAGCAGGGCTGGGTGGTCGACATGCACGATGTGCGAGCCATTGCCGCCACCGTATCCCTGGCGCAGCACGGCAAGCACGAACCACCACCGGCGGCCCAGCCACAGAGCGCCGGACGCTTGGGGCTGCGCATCCTTGTGGCCGAAGACAACCCGATCAACCAGGCCATCATCAAGGAGCAACTGGAAGCGCTCGGCTGCTCGGTGAGCCTGGCCTCGAACGGCGAACAGGCCTTGCATCTGTGGCAACCGCAGGCTTTCGACCTGGTGCTGACCGACGTGAACATGCCCTTGATGAACGGCTACGAACTGGCCAGGACCCTGCGCGAACACGCGCCCCGCTTGCCGATCATCGGCGTCACGGCCAACGCCATGCGCGAAGAAGGCGTGCGCTGCCTGGCCGTCGGCATGAATGCCTGGCTGGTCAAGCCCCTGAGCCTGCAGACCCTGCGCGCGCAGTTGATCAAGCTGTGCAAGGTAGCACCGCCCACCGAAACCTTTGACGACAGCGTGCACCTCTCGGACAAGATGCGCCCGCTGTTTATCAGCAGTGTGCAACAGGACCTGCTGCGTATTGGCGAAGCGCTGGAACAGCGCGATGCCCACCGCCTCGGCCAACGCCTGCATTCAGCCGCAGGTGCGCTGGGCGCGGTGCAGGCCAACAGCCTGGCCCAGGCCTGTATCGAACTGGAAAGCGCACTTAACCGTGGCAGCCTCGACACAGCGCTGACGCTCAAGGTGAAGACGGTCATGCAACGCCTCTCGGCCGTCCTGGATACGCTCCAGCCCGGGCCCACTCCCCTCACTTGAACTGGCACTACGGACGGCCCCTTATGAAAACATTCAACGTGGTTATCGCGGACGATCACCCGATCGTGCTGCTCGGGGTGCGCGAACTGGTCGAGCGCGACACGCGCTTCCAGGTCGTGGGCGAGGCCGTCTGTTCGGCCGGCCTGATCGAGTTGCTGCAGCGCCAGGGCGCTGACATCGTGATCACCGACTACAACATGCCGGGCGACTCGCCCTACGGCGATGGCCTGAAGCTGGTGGAGTACCTGAAACGGCATTTCCCACAGGTGCAGATCCTGATCCTGACGATGATCTCCAACCACCTGATCCTCACCCGTCTGCAGGAACTGGGGGTGGTCGGCATCATCCAGAAAAGCCAGCTGCACACCGAGATCCAGCTGGCACTCAAGGCCATCGCCCAGCAAAGCGCCTATCGCAGCCTGGAACCGCCCAAGACATCGGTGATCGAGACCCTCACCGCCATCGACGAACGCTTCTCGACGTTGTCACCCAAGGAGTTCGAAATCCTGCGTTTGTTTATCTCGGGCATGAGTGTCAGTGATATTGCGCGCAGCCAGAACCGAAGTTCCAAGACCATCAGCGCACAAAAAATATCGGCCATGCGCAAACTTGAAGTCAGCAGTGATCAAGACCTTCTGGCGTATTGCCTGGCGCGCAATATTTTCAACTAAGCAATCACTTGAAAGCCATTCAAGGACAATGGCTTCCCCCTTTATCTACTGGTCTTAACCTCTCCATAAGTGCAACTAACCCTGCCTCTTCGGCGCTTATAAGAATCGTCTTATTTGCCCGCCCGCCCTCGCCTCTTACTATTTCCCCGCAGTTCAGAAACCGCACTTTCCAACTCACACTTATGGACATCATCATGAAGAAGTTCTCCCTGGCTGTTATCGCTTCGGCCATTCTTTGCGCCTCCGGCAGTGCCTTTGCCGAAGAGCCGGTGGTACCGAAGCCAACCCTCGGCGGCAGCGGCAAAATCACCTTCACCGGCGTGATCAACAACGACGCTTGCTCGGTGGACGGCGCCAACTCCGACCGCACCATTTCGGTAGACATGGGCAACGTCTCGATCAAGGACATGGGCACTGCCGAGAACCCAACTGCCGGCCGTGTGACCGCCAAAGACTTCAACCTGAACGTCAACTGCAACCAGGGCACCAAAGTCGCGATGATTTTTGACGCCAACAACGGTGGTTCGGGCCTGGTGACTGGCAAGAACGTACTGGCGCTGAACCCAGGTTCGGCCACCGCGCAAAACGTCGGCATCGCCCTGCTCGACAGCAAGGGCACGTTGATCGACCTCAGCTCGCCGGCCACCGCACGTATCGAAAGCACCATGCATGGCCAGGGCACCGAAGGCGGCGACGCCACCCTGAGCTTTGCCGCCGCCTACGTCACCACCGGTGCCGCCGGCGCATCGACGGCCGGTCGCGGTGACGCCACCCTGCCGTTCATCCTGCAATACGAATAACCCCGGCGCCCGAGCACCGAACGCGCGAGGCCCTGCGGCCTCGCCATTCTTTTTCTGATGACACCGGATAACCCTCATGCTGCCTCGTTCTATCGCCGTGGGCCTCGGGCTGCTGGGCATGCTCATGGCTGCCCAGGCCGCCGCCAGCATTTCATTGAATGCCACCCGTATCGTGTTCGATGGCGACCACAAAGAAGCCAACATCACCGTGCGCAACGGTAACCAGGATGTGTTGATCCAGTCCTGGGTTGACCGCAACGATGCCAGCGGCAGCCGCGCGCCGTTCGCCGTTACCCCGCCGTTGGCACGGGTGTTTGCCAAGGAACAGCAACTGCTGCGCATCTTGTATGAAGGCGCCGGCATGCCCACCGACCGCGAGTCGGTGGTCTGGCTCAACGTGCAGGAAATCCCCAAGGCCAGCGCCGCCGAAAACACCTTGCAGTTGGCCATCCGCCAACGCATCAAGATTTTTTTCCGCCCTGCCGGCTTGCCTGGCAGTGCGTTGCAAGCCCCTGCCCAGCTGGAGTGGGCGCTGACCAAACGCGGCGCGCAAACCCTACTGAACGTGAAAAACCCGACGCTGTACCACGTGTCCATGGCCGACATAAAGGTGCAGGCGCAACTGGCCAGTGACTCCACCATGGTCGCCCCAGGCGAGGAAAAACAGTTCCCGCTGAACGCTCCGGTGGCCGCTGGCACGGTGCAGTTGTCGTTCTCCAGCATCAATGACTACGGCGCGCAGAACCATTACACCGCCGCCCTGGCGGGTGGTGTTGCCCACGCCACCGAGTCACGCCTCAAACCCTGAGCACTTCGCCTCACGCTTGCTCGCCCACCCGGGATGCCACAGGTCTTCGCATGTCTTTTCTTTCCAGCAACAGGTCCGCATGTGACGCACTGAAATTGAAGACGCTGTGGCTGGCGATTGCCGCCTGCCTGCCCGCCTGGGCCCTGGCCGACGAGGCTGCGCAGACCTTCAACACCACCTTCCTGCAGGGCTCGCAGTCACCCGTCGACCTGCAACAGTTGCTGTCGGCCAACAGCGTGTTGCCGGGCACTTACCGTGTCGACCTGTACAGCAACGAAGTGCTGGTGGGCCGCCGTGATATCGACTTCAAGCGCAACCCGCAAAACGACCAGGTGCAAGCCTGCCTGACCCTCGACCTGCTCAAGCAACTGGGGATCGACATGGCCCGCTTGCAAGCCCAAGGCAAAATCGACCCGCAGCAGCCGCAGGACTGCTACCCGCTGCCAGCACTGATCGAAGACGCCACGGTGCGCTACGACAGCAGCCGCCTGCGCCTGCTCGCAAGCATTCCGCAAGTGGCCATGCAGCGCGGGCTGCGCGGGTATGTCGACCCGCAGCTGTGGGACGACGGCGTGCCGGCCGCGTTCATCAACTATCAGCTCAACAGCAGCCGCACAGCCGGTGACTACGCCACGCGCATCGCCAATAACCTGGGCCTGCGCAACGGCATCAACCTGGGCGCCTGGCGCTTGCGCAACGAATCGAACCTGAGCGGCGGCACCGGGCGCAAGAACACCTACACCAGCAACCGTACCTACGTGCAGCACGACGTGACGGCGATCAAGGGCCAGTTCAGTGCCGGTGAGATTTTTTCCGACACCGACCTGTTCGACAGTGTGCGTTACCGCGGGGTCAAACTGGCCTCCGACGAAGGCATGCGCGCCGACAGCGAACGCGGCTACGCCCCGGTGATCCGTGGTGTGGCGCAGACCAACGCGACGGTGGAGATCCGCCAGAACGACTACGTCCTCTACACCGCCAACGTCGCACCGGGGCCGTTCGAGATCAACGATATCTACCCCAGCGGCTCCAACGGCGACTTGCAGATCACCGTGATCGAAGCCGACGGCACCCGTCGTGTGACGATGCAGGCGTTTTCCAGCTTGCCGATCATGGTGCGTGAGGGGCAAGTCAAGTACAGCCTCTCGGCGGGCCGGTTCAATAGCAACACCGAGGGCTTGGCCACTCCGCGTTTCCTGAGCGGCACCCTGGCGTATGGCTTGACCAGCAACCTCAGCGGCATCGTCGGCTTGCAGGCCAGCGAAGACTACAACGCCCTGTCCCTCGGTGCCGGACGTAACACCGCGTTGGGCGCGGTGTCGCTGGATGTCACCCATTCTTCAAGCAAGGCCCAGGGGCAAACCACCCAGGGCAGCAGCGTGCGCGCGTTGTACGCCAAGACGTTTGCCGGCACTGACACCAACTTCACCCTGGCCGCCTACCGTTACTCCACCGAGGGTTATCGCAGCTTCAGCGACCATGTCGAAGACATCAGCGACAGCATCCGCGTGCGCAGCGGCCATTCGAAAACCCGCACCGACCTCACCATCAACCAGAGCCTGGGGCGCAACCGCGAATTTGGCAGCCTGTATGTGAACGCCAGCGACCAGCGCTACTGGAATCGTGGCGGCTCGCAGAGTTTTTCCGCCGGCTACACCAGCAACTGGGGCAACCTGAGCTACAACCTCGGCGTGACCCGGACCAAGCAGATTGTCACGTGGGGTGAGCCAAGCAGTGACACCCAGGTGAACCTGTCCATCTCGTTCCCACTGGGCAGCCAGGCCCGCGCACCCCGAGCGTTTGTCACCACCAGCAGCCAGCACGGCGACACCACCACCCAGGCGGGCATCAACGGCTACGTCGCCGACGCCAGCGACACGTTCTACTCGGTACAGGCCGGGCACAGCGACACCAGTGGCGATTCCGGCTCAGTGAACATCAACAGCCGCACCTCGGTGGCGGATGTGAGCCTGGGCTACAGCCAGGGCCAGGGCTATAACTCGCAGAACCTCAACCTTGCAGGTTCGGTGGTGGCCCATGGCGGTGGAATCAACCTGGGGCAGACCGTCAGCGAGACCTTTGCACTGGCTGAGGTGCCGGGTATTTCCGGGGCGAAGATCAGCAGCTACAGCGGTGTGGAGACGGGTTACAACGGCTATGCGGTGATTCCGAACGCGCAGCCTTACCGGGTCAACTGGGTCAGCCTGGACACCCGAGACTTGGGCGGCGATGTGGAAATCACCAACGCCACCCAGCAAGTGGTGCCGCGTCGTGGTGCCATCGTGGTTGCACGCTACAGCGGCACCACGGGCCGACGGGTGTTGTTCGAGTTGTTGGATGCGCAGCATAAGCCGCTGGGGTTTGGGGCTTCGTTGGAGGACTCGACGGGCAAGCAGTTAGCGATTGCTGATCCGAATGGGAATGCGTTGGCGTTGGTGGGGGAGGATCAGGGGACGTTGGTGATCAAGTGGGGGGAGCGCAGTTGCAGTGCTTCGTATGCGTTGGGGGTGCAGAACAAGGCGTTGAATTATGAGCGGCAGGTATTGGTGTGTGGGCCTTGATGTATTGAGTACATATCCGTTCTTTGGGTAACGGCTGAAATAGGTTCCGCCCTTACGGCGGCTCACTTTTGAAAAGCCCAAAAGTAAGCAAAAGGCTCTTGCCGGTATGACTCACCCACATGGGTTACAAATCAGTTCACGCACATAGGTAACAGTTTTTAACTGGCAGGGTCGCCTTCGCGAGCAAGCCCGCTCCCACATTTGAACCGAGACCGGCTTCAAGAAACCGGTCGGCTACCAGGCCGCCGCGCTTTTGCTTTTGATCTGAGGCGCCCCGTCAAACACGCTGGCCGAACGCAGGCTTGAATCCGTGGGTAACCCGGCAGGACGCCGGGTTAGCCGCGCTGGGCCAAGGATGGCCCATCGCGGCGGCCCACGGATTCAAGCCGGAGTGAGGGCACACCGAGCCTAGGCGAGGTGCCGAGTGTTGGGGCGAAGGCCTTTTGGTTACTTTTGGGCCTTTCCAAAAGTGACCCGCTGTAAGAGCGGAACCATAAGCAGCCGTTACCGAAGCAACGGATATGTACTCAAAACCCAATCAACCCTTATGCAACTTGCTCATCAATTGCGCCTCAGCCTGAGTCAACCCACAAGACTGCGTCAACTCATCCACCGTAGCCCCCATCCCCACCAGCTTGGCAGCCTGGGCAAA
>NZ_JACART010000061.1:0-508 GCF_013386445.1 Pseudomonas sp. P7759 | reverse complement strand
TCAGTTCAAACATCTTTGGGTTTTTAAGAAACCCTAAACTTGGCTCAGCAATCGTTGGTTACATCTTTGATTTCTCGCGGAGTAACTTGTGATGCTGATAATCTTGTTGACTATCAGTCTGACTCCACAAGCACCCACACGAATTGCTTGATTCAGTTGTTAAAGAGCGGTTGGTTAAGATCTTTCGTCTCAACCGAGGCGCGCATTCTACAGCAGCCTCATTTGCTGTCAAGTGATTATTTTCAGAAGCTTTCGAAGATTTCTTCAACAACTTCAACCACTTGCGCTTCAGATCTCTCGTCAGCGGGAGGCGAATTCTACAGCGTTACACGCTGCTGTCAACACCTCTTTTTCAACTTCCTTTTGGCTTCGATGAACTGAAGCAACCTGCTGCCGAAACCTACATAACTCATTGTTTACCAAAGAGTTTTCCGTTTCGACTGCGCCGGAAGTGGGGCGAATTATAGGCCTCTGAAATCTGCCGTCAACCCTTGATTTGTCTTTTCTA
>NZ_JACART010000060.1:0-28553 GCF_013386445.1 Pseudomonas sp. P7759 | reverse complement strand
GGGTGGCGAAGCCGCCCCAAGAAGACCGCCGCGTTTTTTCTGTGAGACCACATGGCACGATTTTAGGGCTGCTGCGCAGCCCAGCGCGGGGCAAGCCCGCTCACCACAATAAGCCCGCTCACTACAGAAGCACGCTTCAGAGCACACTCCCCATCGCCTTCATCAACACCAGGTCCCGCCCATAGATATCCGGCGCATACACCAACCCGCCCTCGCGATTGACCTCCACCGTCCAGTAACTCAACAACACCGGAACCGGCGTGGCCAGCCGGAATTCATGGGTCACGCCGGTGGCCAGTAGCTCATCGGTGCGAGTACGTTCGGCCGGGCTCACCAGCAAATCCCGCAGCAACAACGGTTGCTCGACCCGCACACACCCGGAGCTGAACGCCCGCGGCCCTTTGGTGAACAGCGGCTGGCTCGGCGTGTCGTGCAGGTAGACCGAGTACGGGTTGGGAAAGCGCATCACGATCTTGCCCAGCGGGTTGCGCGGCCCGGCTTCCTGGCGCAGCAGGATATTACCAGGGCGGGCCCAGTCGATTTGCTCGGGCGCCAGCGGGTGGCCTTCGGCGTCGAGTACTTGCAGGTTCTGCTGGCGCAGGTATTCGGGGTTGAGGCGGATGGCCGGGAGCTTATCCTCGCGCATGATGGTGGGCGGGATGGTCCAGGTGGGGTTGAGGGTCAGGCGGGTGATGCGCGACTTGAGCAGTGGCGTCTGGCGTTCGGCGCGGCCGACTTGCAGGCGGGTTTGCCACACCGGGATGCCGCTCTGGTATACGCTCAGTTGCGCGGCGGCGACATTCACCAGCACGCCTTCTGGCTCCAGGTCCTGGGCCAGCCAGCGAAAGCGTTCAAGGTTGATACGCAGTTGTTCGCGGCGCACCAACGGGCTGATGTTCAATTCGGCCACGGTACCGGCGCCGATCACGCCATCGGCCTGCAACGAGTGGCTGAGCTGGAAGGCCTTCACTGCCTTGACCAGTTCATCGCGGTACTGCTTGCCACTGGGCGCGTTGGCGAGGTAGCCACCACTGACCAGGCGCCGCGCCAGCTCCGGCACGCGGGGGTCTTCCATGCCGGGGCGCAGCAGCGGGCCGCTGGCGACCGGGTCCCAATGCGGCAACGGCTGCTGGCGCACGGTGGAATAGGCGTTGCGCAGGCTGCGGTACAAATCGGCACTGGGCCGCGCCTGGTCGAATGCCTGAGGCATGTCTTGCAAACCTGTGGCGGCAAAGGCCAGCACTTCGACGTTGGGGTCGCGCGTAGGCGGCTGGGAATGCCACAGGGGTTCGAAGCGCGATTGTTGCAGGCGGCCGTAATGCAAATCCTGCAAGGCTTGCAGGTAACGCTGGCTGGTGGCTATATCGCTGCACAGCACGTTGGCCGTGGCATCTGGCGCAGGCAAGCTATAGTGGGTGGGGTCCAGGCCGTCATCGGCGAGCATCAGCAACTGAGATTGCAGGGCTTGTCGACGTTCATCGGCGGACCACAGCGGCGCGTTGCCTTGCTGCTGGTAAAAGGCTTGCAGGCGCAGTTGCCCAGCGGCGTCGAGCTGCGGCGCCAGGCCGGGGCAGACACTCGGCAGTTGCGCCAACGTCTGTTGCACAGGCGCCAGATCGACCGGCGCCGGCGTGGTCACCGGCAACGGCTCGACCGGCAGGGCGTCGGCTGTCGCGACCAATGGTGCAACGAGCAGGCAAATGCTCAAGTAACATGCGTGTTTTTTGAACAATTGACCAGGCTCCAATCCACACCGGGGGACACTTCGTAGATGCTGACTTTCATGCGCCGCCTCGGTTTGATGACCGTGGCGTTGGCTACCTTGAGCAATTTTGCGCTCGCCGCCAATCAGACCTCTCCTAACTTGTATAGCAGCCTGGCGCGCTCGGCTCCAGAACTCAATCCCACCGTACTCAAAAGCGCCCTGAACGCGGTGCAGTGCGCGGTCAATAACGGCGAGGAACGTTCCGAGCGCCTAGCGGTTATTGACTACTCCCAGCCTTCGACCGCCCGTCGGCTGTGGATCTTCGATCTGCGCAAGAAAACCCTGGTACTACGCGACCTGGTCGCCCACGGCGCCAAATCCGGGGAAAACTTCGCCACCCAGTTCTCCAACCTCGAAGGCAGCCACCAGTCCAGCCTTGGATTGTTCCGCACCCAGGAAAGCTACCTGGGCACCCACGGCTACTCACTGCGCATGGATGGCCTGGAACCGGGTTTCAATGACCAGGCCCGCGACCGCGCCATCGTCATCCACGCCGCCGACTACGTGAGCCCCTTGTGGAGCAAGCGCGAAGGCCGTATCGGCCGCAGCCAGGGTTGCCCGGCCGTGCGCCCACAGGTGGCACGCCAGGTGGTGGACAAGCTCAAGGATGGCCAGTTCATGTTTTCCTGGTACCCGGACCAGCGCTGGTTGAAGTCTTCGACCTACCTCAATTGCAAACCCCAACAGGTGGCGAGTAGTCGTACAATCCGTGGCGGATAGCCTGTCCCCATAGATAAGAGAACCTCGCATGCTTCTACATAAGTCCACTTGGATCGAGATCGGGCAGTTTCTGGAACGCAGCCGCACGGTGGTGATCCCCATCGGTTCCAACGAACAGCACGGCCCTACCGGCCTGCTGGGCACCGACTGGATGTGCCCGGAAATCATCGCCCATGAAGCGCAGAAGAACGCCGACCTGCTGATCGGCCCCACCTTCAACATCGGCATGGCCCAGCATCACCTGGGCTTTCCCGGCACCATTTCCCTGCGCCCTTCCACCTTTATCGCCGCGATTGGCGATTGGGTGCGCTCGCTGGCCGGACATGGTTTCGAGAAGATCCTGTTTCTGAACGGCCACGGCGGCAATATCGCCACCATCGAAGCGGCGTTTTCCGAGCTGTACGCCGAAGCCAGCTTCGCCCGCCGCCCGGCCGGGTTTGCCTTGAAACTGGTGAACTGGTGGGACCTGGAAGGCGTGAACGACCTGGCGCAACGCCAATTCCCGGTGGGCCATGGCAGTCATGCCACGCCGTCGGAGATTGCGGTGACGCAGTGGGCCTATCCGGACTCGATCAAGACGGCCGATTATTCGCCGCAGATCGCCAGCACCGGGCCGATCCGTGAAGCGCTGGACTTCCGCGCGCGCTTCCCGGATGGGCGCATGGGCTCGGACCCGGCGCTGGCGACGGTAGAAAAAGGTGGGGAGTTGGTGGCGTTGGCGGCGCAAGGGCTAGTCAAGACGGTGAATGCCTTCAGCAACGAAGCCAAGCCCTAGGCCATACGCAAAATTATTGGCATTCCTTGGCGGCAAGCTCAAGCCGCGACGGCGTAATCGTCGACGCCAGCGGCTTGCGCTCATACAGGAACACTTTGCCGCCGTCCTGGGACTTGTAGGCTTCCAGCACATCATCGGCGGCAATCTTGCTGGTCAACACCACCTTGGCGTGGCGCGAGTTCTGCGTCACGGTGGAGGTGATCTTGTGTTTTTCCAGTTTGGGCAGCACGCACTGCACATAGGCTTCAGGCGTTTTGCTGGTCTGCAAGGTCAGGGTGGGCGCGTTGGGGGCGGACACACAACCGGCCAGCAACAGTGAAGCAAAGGCCAAGGCCGGGGCAAAAAAAGCGCGCATGAAAAATTCCTGATTATAAAAATAAAGGTTCACATCAACCTGCACGAACCAACGCCTTGAGCGACGCATCGAACTGCTTCAAGGCATCCAGTTGCACATCGCGCTGCTGCTCGATCTGCGCGGCAATTTCCGGCGCTGCCTTGTCATGCACCCACACCGACGGCACCTGCTTGTGCACCGAGCCTTCGGCCTTGGCGATGTATTGCAGGTTCGCATCATAGAACCGCGCAATAAAACGCGCCTCGACCTGGTCGTTGCGCTGGGTCAACAGTTGGTTATGGGTATCGAGCATCACCACCACATCGGGGTGAGCCTGCACCAAGGCATCCAGGTTGTCGTAGACCGTCACCGACACAAACGTGCCTTGCAGCGAGCTCATCAACCAATCGATGGCCAGTTCCGGGTCGGAACTGTTGACGAACGCCTGGCGGATACGCCCGTCGAGGGCATCCTTGGCGCCATTCAAGGCCATGTCGTGGTAGCGTTCAAGGTAGCTGAGGTTGTCGCGGGTGTTGTCACTCAGCAATACACCCACCGACTGCGCGTGCTGCAGGGAGTCTACGCTACCGTTGATCGGTAGCAAATGGCTCATGGGCAGATCATCGGCCATTGCCGCGTTGTTGATGGCAACCGTGCCAAGCATCAAAGCCATCAACGCCAGCTGAATAAACGTCCTCATCGCGCATTTCCTTGAACAGCGTCTCGATAGCGTGATTTTCCGCTTTTCCCGCAAAAACAGAACTTGCGATCCTTGATGGTGACTATTATCTGAACCGATAGTGCTGACATAAAACTTATAAGGACCACGCCATGAAGCCCCACCAGAAAACCTTCGACCGCATCCGAGAAGCCGTACTACCGGAGTTTCGCGAGCGGGTCGCCGATTACCTGGTCGACTATGAACACGTGCTGCAGGACGAGGCAGCCGACGCCGATCAAATCAGCGCCAGCGCCCAGCAACTGCGGGGTTACCTGCGGGGTTTGAACACCACACGGGTGCTGGGCATGGCGGACTGGGAAGACCTCGACCGCCGTGTCGTGCAAATCACTGAACGTTCTACAGCGCAGGACGTTGCTGATTGACCCACGCCTGCACGGAAGGCCGCTGCCACTGGCGCTGCGCGTATTCCACCAACTCGACGGGCACGCTGTCGCCGTTGAGGATCAGCCGATTGAGCATCACCGCCAGGTCCACATCGGCAATCGACCACGCGCCGAACAGATAGGCTCGATTACCCGCCAACAGCGCCTGGGCCGCGTTGATCAGCTTGCGCGCCGCCGCTTCGGCCACGGGGGACAAGGGCGGCATCTTCTGCCCGTAGAACACCACCATCGTCGAACGCTCCTGGCGGATCGGCAGCAAGTCACTGCGCAACCACGCCTGCACCTGCCGCGCCCTCGCCCGCTGCTGGGGTTCGGTCGGATAGACCGGCGTCTCGGGGTAAGTCTCTTCCAGGTACTCGGTAATTGCCGAAGACTCCGACAGCGCAAAGTCTGCTTCTACCAGCGTCGGTACGCGCTGGGTCAAGGACAGTTGGGCGAAGTCGGCGGTCTGGTTCTGCGCGGCGTCCAAGTCCAGGGTCAAGGTGTCGAACACCAGGCCTTTTTCCCGCAGGGTGACGAACACCGACATCGCGTAGGGGCTGGTGTACAAATGATCAACATACAGGCGCAACGGACGCTGGCTCATAACGATTCTCCATGAGTGGAACACCACGCTACGAGATGTGCGGCGAGAAAGACAATGCGCTATTTTTATGGGGGCATTCCTACTCGGAATACTGGGCTAACCGGCAAAGCCACCCTTGTCTAAAAAGGCGCGTTCCTCCTGCGTGGTCTCTCGCGCCAACACGCCATTACGATGGGGAAAACGCCCAAACCGCTCGATGATGTCGGCGTGCTCCTTGGCCCAATGGTAAGTGTTGGCGTCCAGTTGCTGGTTCAGGACCAGGGAGCGCTGTTGATCCGCCGAGTCTTCAGAATGTTCGAACGGCAGGTAGCAGAATGCGCGCAATGCCGGCTCAATCTGCTGATCCAATTCGGCGTCGACCATGCGCCTGGCATACAGGCGAGCCAATGGGTCGGTGGCAAACATATGGGCGGTGCCACGAAAGGCGTTGCGCGGGTATTGGTCTAGCAGGATCAGCAGCGCCAGGGCGCCTTGCGCCGAATCCAGCCAGTGTTCCAGTTCGCGCCGGGCGGCTTGCAGGTGGGCGGTATGGAAGGTGTCGCGGAAGATGGCGTCGAAGGCGTCATCCTTGGCGAACCACTGTTTGGGGCCAGCGTGTTTCCAGAAGTCGAGGACAGAGGTCGGCCCAGCTTTGCGGCACCGGCAAACCACCCAGCGCCTCAACATTGACCATGATGCCCAAGGTGCCGGAGTGGATCGCGAACCAATGGCCGGCCGGATCTTTCAAGCCAGCGGGAATCTGGTCCCAGGCCTTGGGTTTATAAGTGTCGACCACCTCGGCTTTTTGCGCCTGCAGGCCGAAGGTCACGCCGTAGTACACGACGTCGGCCACCGGCGCGGCTTTTTCCGCCACCAACTGCGCCAGGGACTGGCCGGAGTTCTTGTTATCCAGCGGTACTTGCACGCCGGTGCTGGCGGCGATGGCCTTGAGCTGGGTGCCCCAGTCGGCCCAGTCCGGCGGGCAGTTGTAGCAGATCGCGGTTTCGGCGGCCTGGGCCAGGCTGGCCACACCGCACAGCAGCACGGCTGCCAGGGTTTTACTGAGTGCGCGCATCAAGGGTTTCCTCGTGGGGTTGAGTACTGTCGCCCGGCCGGATATGGCAAGGCAGGCAATGGGACGTCGGAGCGTTGCCGGCGATCTGCGCCAGCAGTTGGTCAATCACGGTGCTGGCCAGCAAGGCGATGGGCTGCACCACGCTGCACAGGGTCGGGTGCATCTGGGTGCCGAGGCTGATGCCGTCGAAGCCCATCACCGACAGCTGTTCGGGCACGTTCCAGGCGTTGCGGCGCAGTTCGGCGATCAGGCTGATCGCCAGGAAATCGTTGGAGCACACCAATGCAGTTGGGGCCTCGTCGCCTCGCAAAAAGGGTTCGATGGCGGCGAATTCGGCCTGGGTGTGGGCCGGCATTTCGATCACCGCGCGAGGTTCCAGGCTGTATTCGCGCATGGCGTCGCAATAACCGGCGTAGCGCAGACGGGCACGGTCGGACTGCAACGCAGGGCCGGCGACCATGCCGATGCGTCGGTGCCCCGCTTCCATCAGGTAACGCGTGGCCAGCGCCATGCCCGCGCGGTTGTCCACTGACACGGCGCTGTAGTTGGGATTGCTCGGTTGGTGATAAGCCAGCACGAACGGGGTTTGCTCGGTGTTCAAGCTGCTGAGCACGCTGTTGCTCTCGGCATCGGTGACCGTCAGCACCAGGCCATCGACGCGCTGGCGCAGCAGTTCTTCCACCACGATACATTCGCGCTCGCTGCTGTAATCGGTGGTCGCCAGTAACAGGCTGTAGCCCCGCGCCCGAGCGGCGCGTTCCATGGCCTGGAACTGTTCGGCAAACACGGGGTTGAGCAGGTTCGGCACCACCACACCAATCAATTGGGTGGTTTGCAGGCGCAGCTGGCGACCCAGCAGATTGGGGCGAAAACCCAACTCACGGGCGGCGGCGAACACCTGCTCACGGGTGGTCGGGCGCACCTGGTCCGGGGAAGCAAAAGTGCGGGCGGCGGTGGCGCGGGATACGCCCGCCAGCCGGGCTACGTCTTTCAGGTCAGTCATTGTCACTCGCTTGAGATCGATCTCATTGGCGAGGACAGTAGCGGGGGAATGTGGCAGTTCGGCGGTAAGGAGATGACAGTTCGATGGCACCTGGCTTGCTACCCATTGATCCGGGGTGTGCCCATAGATGGTCATACTCAGCGGGTATCATTGAAACCAAGGGCAGCAAAATCCGCCCACTAACCTTTCGATTCGATCCAAGTGCGGGCACAATGCGTGTCCTTTTTTGGCAGGCACCGCCGCAGGCTCTCAAAAATGATCAAAACGCCGTACTACCTCATCGATAAACAGAAGCTTCTGGTCAACATGCAGAAGATTGCTTACGTGCGCGAGCAGTCCGGCGCCAAGGCGTTGCTGGCGCTCAAGTGCTTTGCCACCTGGTCGGTGTTCGACCTGATGCAGCAATACATGGACGGCACCACCTCGTCGTCGTTGTATGAGCTCAAGCTCGGTCGCCAGAAGTTCGAAGGCGAGGCGCACGCCTACAGCGTGGCCTGGGCCGACGATGAAATCGAAGAGATGCTGGATAACTGCGACAAGATCATCTTCAACTCGATCAGCCAATTGCAGCGTTTTGCCGCACGTTCCGAAGGCAAGACCCGCGGCCTGCGCGTCAACCCGCAGGTGAGCAGCTCCGACTACCTGCTGGCCGACCCGGCGCGCCCGTTCAGCCGCTTGGGTGAATGGGACCCGGTGAAGATCGAAGGCGTGATCGAACAGATCTCCGGCTTCATGTTCCACAACAACTGCGAGAACGGCGATTTCAGCCTGTTCGACAAGATGCTGGGCACCATCGAAGAACGCTTCGGCGCGCTGCTGCACAAGGTCGAGTGGGTCAGCCTCGGCGGCGGCATCCACTTCACCGGTGAAGACTATGCGGTGGACGCGTTCTGCGCACGCCTGAAGGCGTTCTCCGAGAAGTACGGCGTGCAGGTGTACCTGGAACCCGGCGAAGCGGCGATCACCAACAGCGCCTCCCTGGAAGTCACCGTGCTCGACACCCTCTACAACGGCAAGCACCTCGCCGTGGTAGACAGCTCCATCGAAGCCCACCTGCTGGACCTGCTGATCTACCGCCTCAACGCCAAGCTGGCGCCAAGCGACGGTGAACACACCTTCATGGTGTGCGGCAAATCCTGCCTGGCCGGGGACATCTTCGGCGAGTATCAATTTGATCGTCCGCTGGCCATCGGCGATCGGCTGTCGTTCATCGACACCGCAGGCTACACCATGGTCAAGAAAAACTGGTTCAACGGCCTGAAAATGCCGTCCATCGTAGTGAAACAACTTGACGGTACAGTCGAGCTGGTTCGTGAATTTGGTTACGACGACTACCTGTCCAGCCTTTCGTAAGCTGGCGGATAAAGGAGAGATAAAGCAATTGAAAAAGAACGTTCTTATCATTGGTGCAGGAGGTGTCGCCAAGGTGGTGGCCCACAAGTGCGCGCAGCACAACGACGAACTCGGTCGTATTGCTATCGCGTCGCGCAACATCTCCAAATGCCAGGCCATCATCGACAGCGTCAAGGCCAAGGGTAGCCTCAAGGTTCCCGCCGACATCCAAGCCTTCGCGCTGAACGCCCTGGACGTGGAAGCGACCAAGGCCCTGATCCGCGAGACACAATCGCAGATCGTCATCAACGTAGGTTCCGCGTTCCTCAACATGTCGGTACTGCGTGCCTGCATCGACACGGGCGTTGCCTACCTCGACACCGCCATCCACGAAGAGCCGGGCAAGGTCTGCGAGACCCCGCCGTGGTACGGCAACTACGAATGGAACCACCTGGAAGAGTGCAAACAGAAGAACATCACCGCCATCCTTGGCGTGGGCTTCGACCCGGGTGTCGTCAACGCGTACGCCGCGCTGGCGCAGCAACAGCATTTCGACCGTATTGATTCGATCGACATCCTCGACGTCAATGCCGGCTCCCATGGCAAATACTTCGCCACCAACTTCGACCCGGAAATCAACTTCCGCGAGTTCACCGGACAGGTGTGGAGCTGGCAGAACAGCCAGTGGACCAGCAACACCATGTTCGAAGTCAAACGCACCGACGACCTGCCGGTCGTCGGTTCGCAGAACCTCTACCTCACCGGCCACGATGAAGTGCACTCGCTGTCGAAAAACCTCGACGTGCCCAACGTGCGTTTCTGGATGAGCTTCGGCGAACACTACATCAACGTGTTCACCGTGCTGAAAAACCTCGGCCTGCTCTCCGAAAAACCGGTCACCACCGCCGAAGGCCTGGAAGTCGTGCCGTTGAAACTGGTCAAGGCCGTGCTGCCCGACCCGTCTTCACTCGCCCCCGGCTACACCGGCAAGACCTGCATCGGTGACCTGGTCAAGGGCACCAGGAATGGCCAGCCGCATGAGATGTTCATCTACAACGTGGCCTGCCATGAAGAAGCCTTTGCCGAAACCGACAGCCAGGGCATCTCCTACACCGCAGGTGTGCCACCGGTGGCCGCTGCGCTGCTGGTTGCCCGTGGCGAGTGGGATGTGAAGCACATGGCCAACGTCGAGGAACTGCCGGCTGAGCCGTTCCTGAAAGCGCTGGACGTGATGGGGTTGCCGACTCGGATTAAAGACGAGAAGGGTGATCGGGCTTGGGATGCGATTGCCTGATCGTAATCGTTAACCAAAAAAAGCGCCCTCCAGGGCGCTTTTTGCATGAACAGCCCCCGGTTCTGCCACGTCACTCATCGCCAGACGCTTCACATTGGCTCGCAATGCCATCCGTCAGACGCGCATAAGGATTGAAACCCGCCAATTCCACGGCACTGGTTGCTATGCCGAAGAATGCACGCCTGACTATCAACCCCACCTCCACAGGTAACGTGTAGCTACGCCGAACCGCCGCATCACAATCAACATACAACTGCTCAGTATCAACGCCAGCTAGTTCATCACAAGCGACAATACATCCCCAAAGTCGTGCCAGAACGGATTTAAAGGGATCAATGAGTGACTGATGAGAATCAACGCGCGTACCACTCAGCTGCAGGCAAGCATCAAACAGCGCATGCCAGTGTGAAAACAGCGCGCGTAGATCAGCGCTGTCTTCGAGCGTGTCGCATTGCTGCAACAATGGCTGTGCAATAGCGGTCAGCGAATCATGACATTCACGCCGCCACACATCGATTAGCAGGCAACGCCTGACAATCCGACGCGTCAGTTCTGCAATCAGGATGGGACGTTCTGTCGATGGCATAACTCGCCAGAGTGGCTGCCAGGAGACACCATGAAGGAGCTTGCCCGGCAACAGTATCTGCGTCGCAAACTGTAATCGGCGCCCCGCAGGCGGCAGTGTAAATGCACTGGCAAGGCCTTCTTCACCAGCACTGAACGCGCGTAACTGCCTCCACGCTTGATAGCGTGGCAATAGCAGATACCAAAGACATCCACCCATGGACATCTCCGCTGCCTCATCATGTCCTGGTTCGCCACAATCGCAACGCAATAGCTCATCAGTTACGCAGGAAAGGCTTGTGCCATAACCACGCAACGCCTTGACGCCCCCCATCGACAACGCAACAAATGCCTCATTGAAGAACTCTTCGTTCGAATAATCTGCAACGAAATCCACCACTTCGCTGTAGCGAATCAGATTATCGATAGCTCGTTGGACGGTGGCGCATCGCGCAAATGAATCGAAAGCGCCCGCTTCGTTCATCAAGTAATCATAGCCGTCAGAGTTCATTACCATACGGTGATAAGGGCTCATCGCCGCATCCCACCAACGCGCCAAGATAAATTCATCAGGTGTTATCCCTCCGCCTGCCGCTTCGACAAAGCCGCCCAATTCCCCCCAATGCCTTGAAGCTGCGACCAGCACATCCTTGGTTTTCATAAAGGCACAAGCCGTAACCATGTCCTGCAAAGCCTGCCTGACAGAATCCCCACCCAAGTGCGTAAAGCCATCGCTGGCAGCCAATCTGTAGGCCGCCCGCTTCGCCCCGGGATCATCGGCGGCCCCCACATAATCGACGGCCGTCGTGAGCACCAGCAATGAGCCACATAGATCATGAATACGTGCGTCCGGGCTGCGAATGCACTGCCATGCAAATGTACTGGCGCAGAAGTCGCGAATGATCATTGCGGGCATATCCTGCGCTTTCAAACCGGGAGCAACAGTGCGGTAGGCGCTGAATAACCGTTGAACCTCCAAACCCTTTTTTGGTGCAGGGCGCGCAATAGCAGCCAGGCCACTGGCAATGCGACGGCTCTGTTCACTCACTCCCTTAGATGCGTGCCATAAACTGGCTCCCGCGATCAATGTCATCGCCGCAATTGCGCCCGTCGATACCGTCTTGCAAAGTGATTTCTCGTCAGTCAATGCCAACAACTGATCAAAATACGCGCCCCCCTGCGCACTGTGTTCTATACGGTGCGACGCATATGGCACGTATACAGGAAGGCCAACCAAGTAGGTCAGTGCACTGTCGCTCCCCACAATCACCTTCCCGCTGTTCATGGAGGCGAAGATTGACTGGACGCTGGCATCCGTCAACCCCATCGCGGCGGCACTCCATATATCCGCTCTTGAGCCCGCACGTATAAAGTGCGTACGTAAACGACGTACTTCGCAAGGATCACGCAGCCACTGCTGTGCTTTCTCAAGGATGAACGAGTCACTCATGATCAGACCACACTCTTGTAGACCCGATGAAACTCGCCCTGAGTTGCGTCAATTGCTGTCGAGCTTCATCAAGTCCCTGATGCGGTCCCGCCTTGATACAAAGCTCTCGAAACGACTGATCCAGAATATTATTACTTCGTTGAGTCCCTCGAGCGCCCAGTGCTTGGCAAATGTCATCTGCCAGCGACTGCACTTCATACGGCTCGACAACAGCTTGGGCCTTTTTCTTCAATGAGTTGAAATAACAGCAACTCAAGTCCTCCGCCAGCCACGCCCACACCCAAGAGGGCCGATCATTGCGTAAATCTTCATATCGCTTGATGGGGTCGAGCTGCTCACCGAAGTTACCCAGATCATCCAACATCTGCAGCGCCACACCCACCTGCTGTCCATACACTGTCAGGCTCTCGACAAGGGATTTCGACCCTCCTGCCGCAATGGCACCCAACGACGCAGCCAAGGCCATCAGTCGTCCTGTTTTCAAACCTGAGATCACGGATACAACCGAAAGCACTTCTGCTTGTTCCAAGTCGGTCAAGCGTACAGATAGATCCAATGCCTGCCCCGAGTGGCAGTGAAGCAACGTCGACGACACTGCGCGGGATACCTTCAGCTCTACGGCGCCGGGCAGGCCCAAACGCTGTATCAGGCTGAGCGCCCAGAAATACAGCCAATTGCCGGTATTCAACGCCAGCGGCAGCCCATGGGTAACGTGCAACGCTGGTTTGCCACGTCGCCAGGATGAGTTGTCTTCAATGTCATCCACGATCAGCGAACCGCCGTGGAGTGCCTCAAGGATAATTGCCAGTTCTGGAGGTGCGCACTCCTCGCGCCCTGCCAGGTGCCAGCCGAGATTCACCAGAGACGCACGAAATCCTTTACCAGGCGTACGGAAAAATGTGCGTGCCGGGTCCAGGAGTGCTTCGTTCCAGAAACCTGCAGCCAAGTGATACTCCTGTGCAAATGTTGAGGAGGATGAGAAATCGCTCTCAAGCATTTGCAGCAGCAGAGTTGAATGTGGTTGTGTTGCTTGAAGCAGCATAGCCATGACGCGCTCTTCCCTGAACGGGTTCCCGACAGGATCAGCTTTAACTGGGTCGAACGGCATGCCAACAAAATGCGTGAGGCAATGACTCAAGAAAGCCACCGATTGAAGGGTGAGCCTAGGTGAGGTTTTTTCTAGCGTCAAACACCGGCCATCACCCCAGATTCCGCGCCGAGTTACTCAATGCTCGCGAACACTGCAACAACGCCGGCGCCAACTGCTTCTCCGCATCCGCCCTGCTCCACCGACTGGTCGGCGCCACCACATGCACCGCCGCCACCGGCCGGCCATTGGCACCCAACACCGGCGCGCCGATGGTCATGTCGCCCAGGAACAGCTCCTGGCCATTCACCGCGTAGCCCTGCTCGCGCACCTGTTGCAACGACTCCAGAATCTGCTCGACGTCAGTCAGCGTCTGGCTGGTGTGGGCAATGCGCTGGCTGTTCTCGATCAACACCAACGCCTCCTCCTGCGGCAACGCGCTCAAATACGCGCGCCCCGACGCCGTGCAATACATCGGCACACGCGAACCGATCGGCATGTGCACCGGCACGAACCCTGAGCTGACGAAACGCGCGATATAGGTCATGTCGTAGCCCGCAGGCTCGGTTAGGCATGACGTCTCGCCGGTCAATCGCGTCAGCTCCGACAGAAACGGATTGGCCACCTCGATCAACGAATGCGCATCCAGATAACTGAAACCCAACTCCAGCACCCGGGGTGTGAGTTGGTAATGCCGTGTGCGGGAGTGTTTCCGAAGGTAACCCAGGCTTTCCAGGGTAAACACCATGCGCTGGGCCGAGCTTTTGGTCATGCCAGCAGCCTCGGCCACCTCTGCAAGGCTCATGCTGCGGCGCTGCGCGCTGAATGCCTTGAGCACCGACAGGCCTTTTTCCAGGGATTGGTTGTGCAGACTGTTGCGTTCTTCAGACATGGCGGGCTCGCGGTCAGGTCAATCAGGCGTGGCGATATTTCTACCTCAAATAACAAAAATAGACAATTAAATATCGCATATCGATACGAAAGGTTCGTTTTGTCGGTTTTAGATAGCACATACCGATTTTTATCAATCGAAATGGCACAGAGCTTGCGATTTCATCAATAACCGCTTGCGGTACTGACGATCCGTTTTCCTTCTGGAGTAACCCGATGAACAGTCTTTCGCCGTTGTTTCGCCGCCTTGCCTTCGGTCTGTGCGCCGCCGTTTGTGTCAGCGCCGCGCACGCAGACAGTGCGTCCTCGTACAAAGTCGGTGCAACCGCCAGTGGCTCGCCGTTTACCTTTCTCGACATCAAGAGCAACAGCATCCAGGGTGTGATGGTCGATGTGGCCGAGGCCGTGGGCAAGGCCGGCGGGTTCACTAGCCAGATCGAGCAGACCAACTTCGCGGCACTGATTCCATCACTCACCTCGGGCAAGCTGGACTTCATTTCCGCCGGCATGCTCAAGACCGAAGAGCGCACCAAGGTGGTCGACTTCAGCGCCCCGGTGTATGCCTACGGTGAAGGCCTGATCGTCAATGCCGACGACAACACCGCCTACCCGGACCTTATGCCACTCAAGGACCAAGTGGTCGGCGTGCAAGCCGGCACCGTCTTCTATGACCAACTGAACAAGCTCGGTATTTTCAAGGAAATCCGCACCTACGACTCCATCGGCGAGATGGTCCGCGACCTGTCCCTGGGCCGCATCAAGGCTGCCGTGGGCGACCAGCCGGTGGTGGCCTACCAGATCCGCCAGAAGCTGTTCAAAGGCGTGAAACTCGCCCCGGACTACAAGCCCACCAATGTCGGCGAAGTGTGCCTGGTGGTGCGCAAGGGTGACGCACAAACCCTGGAGCGCCTGAACACCGCTATCGCCAGCATCAAGGCCGACGGCACCCTGGACAGCATCCTCAAGAAGTGGGGACTTGATACCCAGGTGCGCCCATGAACCCGGCTGAGTTCCTGCAAAACGCCCAGGACTTCTTGCCGATCCTGCTGCAAGGCGCCTGGGTGACGATCCAGATCACCGTGCTGTCGTTCCTGCTCAGCAGCGCGATCGGCCTGGTGCTGGCGCTGCTCAAGCTGTCGCCGATCCGCGCGCTGTCGTGGACGGCCAGCACCATCATCAACGTGATCCGTGGCCTGCCGATCATTGTGCAGCTGTTCTACATCTACTTTGTGCTGCCGGACATGGGTGTGCACCTCACCGCGTTCTACGCGGGCGTGATCGGCATGGGCATCGCCTACTCGGCGTACCAGGCCGAGAACTTCCGCACCGGGATCATTGCCGTCGAACAGGGCCAGCGTGAGGCCGCCGAAGCCTTGGGCATGCGCTCGGCACTGATGATGCGCCGGGTGATCCTGCCGCAGGCGTTCCGCATCGCCCTGCCGCCCTACGGCAACACCCTGGTGATGATGCTCAAGGACTCGTCGCTGGTATCGACTATTACCGTGGCCGAGATGACCCGCCAGGGCCAACTCATCGCCTCGTCCACCTTCCAGAACATGACCGTCTACACCCTGGTCGCCCTGCTCTACCTGCTGATGAGCCTGCCGCTGGTGTATGGCCTGCGCCGCATGGAACAGCACCTGGGCCGGAGGAAAAAAGCATGATCGAGATACGCCAACTGCAAAAACATTACGGCAGCCACCGCGTGCTGCACGGCGTCGACCTGGACGTGGCCAAGGGCGAAGTGGTGTGCCTGATCGGCCCTTCGGGTTCAGGCAAGTCCACCTTGCTGCGCTGCATCAATGCGCTGGAAGCCTATGACGGCGGCGTCATCACCGTGTTCGGCCAAACCGTACAACGCGGCAGCAAGACCGTGCACGCCCTGCGCAGCCGCATGGGGATGGTGTTCCAGCGCTTCAACCTGTTCCCCCATCGCACCGTGCTGGAAAACGTCATGGAAGGCCCGGTGTATGTCAAAGGCGAACCTGCGCAACAAGCCCGCGAGGAAGCCCTGGTGTTGCTGGAAAAGGTCGGCTTGAGTGCCAAGGCCGACGCCTACCCGGAGCAACTCTCCGGTGGCCAGCAACAACGCGTGGCCATCGCCCGCGCCCTGGCGATGAAACCCGAAGCGATGTTGTTCGACGAACCCACCTCGGCCCTCGACCCGGAGTTGGTGGGCGATGTGTTGGCGGTGATGCGCACCCTGGCCGATGAGGGCATGACCATGATCGTGGTCACCCATGAAATGGGTTTTGCCCGCGAAGTGGCCGACCGCGTGTGCTTCCTGCATGGCGG
Source organism: Pseudomonas sp. P7759 (assembly GCF_013386445.1). NCBI lineage: Bacteria > Pseudomonadati > Pseudomonadota > Gammaproteobacteria > Pseudomonadales > Pseudomonadaceae > Pseudomonas > Pseudomonas sp. P7759. The sequence continues at coordinate 12,278 of NZ_JACART010000060.1, read as the reverse complement.
CTACATCGTCGAAAGCGGTGCGGCGGAGCAGGTGCTGGGCAATCCGCAGCATCCACGCACCCAGGACTTCCTGCGCCGTGTGCTGCATCCCACTGGCGATACGCGGAGCCTGTCATGAAATCATTGTGGTCCGCGACCGCACCGTCGGTGGTGCCGACGCCTGCGTTGAGTGAATCGGTGAAGGTGGATGTGGCGATTGTCGGTGCGGGCTATACCGGCTTGTCCACGGCGCTGCATTTGGCCGAGCGAGGCGTGAGCGTCTGCGTGTTGGAAGCCAATGAGCCGGGTTGGGGGGCGTCCGGGCGCAACGGTGGGCAGGTCAACCCCACCCTCAAATATGACCCGGAACAACTGGTGCAGATGTATGGACCGGAACGTGCCGAGCCGTTGATCTCAACCGTGTCGAACTCGGCGGACCTGGTGTTCAAGCTGATCGAAAAACACCGCATCGATTGCGCGCCGGTACGCAAGGGTTGGATGCAGGTGTCGTACACCGGAAAAGGCGTCGCCGGGTTGCATGCGCGAGCAGATCAGTGGGCCCGGCGTGGTGTGCCGGTGCAGCGGTTGGATGCTGCGGCGGTGGCTTTACGCATGGGCAGTGACGCGTTTGCCGGTGGTTGGCTGGACGGCCGCGCCGGCGCGATTCAGCCGTTGGCGTATGCCCGTGGGTTGGTGGGCGCTGCGTTGGCGGCAGGTGTAAGGATTCATGGGCAGAGTGCGGTGACAGGCTTGCAGCGTCAGGGGTTCGGCTGGCAATTGCAGACCGCCTCCGGTGCGCAGGTGACCGCTGACCAAGTGGTGCTCGCCACCAACGGCTACAGCGGCAACCTGTGGCCGGGCATGGCGCAAAGCATCCTCGCGGCGAACAGTTTTATCGTCGCGACCAAGCCTCTGACGGGGCATGCAGCCGAGAGCATTTTGCCGGGCAAGGAAACCGTCTCTACCGCACAAAGGCTGCTGCTGTACTTTCGCAAAGACAGCCATGGCCGCTTGCTGATGGGCGGACGCGGGCTGTTCAACGACCCCACATCGCCCACCGACTTTGCTCACCTGGAGCGTTCGTTGGCGCTGCTGTTTCCGCAGCTGGGGCCATTGGAATTCGAATACCGCTGGGCTGGGCGTATAGCGATCACGCGGGACTTCATGCCCCATGTCCACGAACCTGCGCCAGGCCTCACGTTGGCGCTGGGTTGTAATGGTCGGGGGATTGCGCTGTGTACCAGCCTGGGGCAGCAACTGGCGGAGCGGTTGTGTGACCGCAAGGCAGAGTTTGCCTACCCGGTGACGCCGTTGCAGCGCTTGCCGATGCATGGGTTGCAGCGGTTTTATATCGGGGCGGGGGTGGCTTGGTATAGCTTGTTGGATCGGCTCAATATCAGCTGATATGCGATCTAGGACTTTTCCCACAAGGGTTTCAGGTTGTCGCTCGGAACCTGGCTAATTAACCTCTCCGCCGTCGCTGCCAATTCGGCGTCCGGATTTGACCGTCTGACTTTGTTAACGAACTGCTACGCCCTGCACCCGCCTTAGGCGTTTTTTTGTGCCTGAGGTATTGTGTCGCGGCAGTTGTGCGCGGGATACCTTCGGGTATGCCGGGTTCGTTGACAACCGGTCGGTCAACCCGCGTACAGCTGCCACCCTCTTCGTTTGACCGCGTACGTTGGTAGCTCCACTTGTCAACAGAGTTTCACCACCCAAATCCCCCAGAAACACTCTTCACCGTACGTAGACGACATAAGGCGCCTGAGCTATCTTCGGACGCCTTATCGATCGACCCGGAACAGGAAGTCACCGCTTGAGCACGTCGTCCCTACTGCGAAGCCGCACCTTTGCCCTCTTCGCAGGCATCGCCTTTGTTGCCATAGACCAGCTCGTCAAACTACTGGCCCTGGTTTCACTGCAAGCCAACAGCTTCAAATTCGGCGCCAGCCCCCTCAACCTCGCGCTGGAACTGAGCCTGAACCCAGGCGCCTTCCTGAGCCTGGGCGCGGCGCTACCGTCGCAGGTCAAACAGCTGATCTTTATCGTGGGTGTGGCGGTCGTGGTGGCTTGGGCGTTGGGGTGGTCACTTTCCAATTGGAACCAACCGCTGCGTAAAGTCTTGCCACTGTATGCGATTGCGCTGGGCGGTATCGCCAACCTGATTGACCGCGTGTTTCGCGACGGGCATGTGGTTGACTACATGGTGCTGAATGTTGGGCCGACGCACACTGGCGTGTTCAATATTGCTGATATCGCTATTACGGCCGGTGCCTTGTTTTTGATGCTCGATCTAATCGTAAAACCACGCAAAGCCTGATGATCTGGGGAATTCAGGGCAACGGCCATCAATTCCCCGCACTCAAAACACCGACCACCCAATCCGCTCGCTCAACAACTCCAACGCCTTCATCCCCGCCAGCGAATTCCCCGCCGCGTTCAACTCCGGCGACCACACGCACACTGTGAACTGCCCCGGCACCACCGCGACAATCCCGCCCCCTACCCCGCTCTTGCCGGGCAACCCGACGCGATAGGCAAAATTGCCCGCCTCGTCATACAGCCCGCTGGTGGCCATGATCGAGTTGACCTGCTTGGTCTGGCGCGCCGTCAAAATCTGCTCGCCGCTGTGGGCGCTTATGCCTTCGTTGGCCAGGAAACTGAACGCGCGGGCCAAGTCCAGGCAGCTCATCTGCAACGCGCAGTAGTTGAAGTAGCTGTGCAGCACCGCATCCACGTCATTGTGGAAGTTGCCGAACGATTTCATCAGATAGGCCATGGCCGCGTTACGCGCACCGTGTTGCGCTTCGGACTCGGCGACGATGCTATTGACCAGGATTTGCGGGTTACCCGACAGGCGCCGCACAAAGTCGCGCATCGACAAGATCGGCACGGCAAAGCGCGACTGGTTGATGTCGCAGATCACCAGCGCACCGGCATTGATGAATGGATTACGCGGGCGGCCGCGCTCGAACTCCAGTTGCACCATGGAGTTGAAAGGCTGTCCGGAAGGCTCATGCCCCAGGCGCTCCCAGATGGTTTCACCGCCGTGGTCGATGGCTTGCACCAGGCTGAACACCTTGGAAATGCTCTGCACCGAAAACAAGGTGTCGGCGTCGCCGGCGCAATAGGCCGCGCCATCGTTGCCGTACACGGCGATGCCCAGTTGGTTGGCCGGCACGTCGGCCAATGCGGGGATGTAGTCGGCAACCTTGCCGAGGCCGATCAGGGGGCGCACTTCGTCGAGGATCGAGGAGAGCATCGCCTGCATGTCTTGTCCGGTCATTTGTCTTTGAATCGGTGGAAAACGAGGCGCGGAGGATACCTGAAACACCCAGGTCAGGTGGCGTACTACAGAACGTGAAGCCTCCCCCGTCCCCCCTGTGGCGAGCGGGAACCTCCTCGTCACAGCGCGACCGTGCGGGCGTTCAAAAGTGCGCCACATCCGACACCCGCTCATCCAGCACATCCCGCGCCAGCGCCCAGGCCTGGTCCTTGGATTCCACCACCAACAACGGATAGCCCCAGGCCTTGCCGAACATCACGGCAAACGGCTTGAGCGCCAGGCGCTGTGCAGCGCTGGGTTCCACCTGGATCATGCCTCGGACGTAGGTGCGCAGCGCCTGCTTGTTTTTCTTCATCCAGATCGAGGCTTGCTTGCGCTCTTCGTGGGAGTGTTCGTGGTTGTTTTCGTCCACGGATTTTTCATGCAGCAGCAGGAAGGGTTGCTGGCGGGCCAGCAGGTTTTCGAAGACCAGGAAGGCATCTTCCGGCCCGCCCTCGTTGGGCGCGTCGAAAACGATTTTCACCACCGGGAATGTTGTGCTGTCGAGTCGCATGGCAGAGCTCCTTGTTGAGAATGGCTCTCACTTTAACGATCCACCCACTAGACGGCATTGCACAGAATAGCCAGACTGTTTCGCAATTCAGCCAACCTGCGATCCTTCTCATGAAACACCATCGCCTTGAAATGCATGACCGCTCGATGGTCAAGGATGCAGATCTATTCCCCCGCGCGGTGGTAGCCGTGGGCGCCACCAGCACGTCGGACACCTGGGAGCATGCGCAGCACGCCCACCGCAAGGGCCAGTTGCTGTACACCCTGCGCGGGGTCATCCATTGCGAGATCGAGGCGGGTATCTGGATCGTGCCACCGCAATGCGCACTGTGGATTCCCGGCGGTACGTCCCATGCGGCACGCGGCTCCGGCGAAGCGGAAGTCTATTGTCTGTTGATCGACCCCGACGCCGCCTGCGCCCTGCCCCCGCAATGCTGCACCCTGGCCGTGTCAGGGCTGTTGCACGAGCTGATCAGCAAGGCCGTGAGTTTCCCGCTGCTCTACGACGAAAGCGGCGCCCAGGGCCGCTTGATCAACACCTTGCTGGATGAGTTGGCCGCTGCACCTGTCGAAGCCTTGCACTTGCCGATGCCTCAGGACCCGCGATTGCGCCGACTGGCCGATAGCCTGCTGGCCGAACCGGCAGACAAGGCCACGCTTAGTCAATGGGCCGTGCGCATCGGCATGAGCGAGCGCAGCATGACGCGCCTGTTGCTGGAAGAACTGGGGCTGAGTTTTGGCCGCTGGCGCCGGCAGTTGCATGTGATCTTGTCACTGCAACGGCTGGCCAAGGGTGAGAGCGTGCAGCGCGTGGCCCTGGACTTGGGCTATGAGAACGCCAGCGGCTTTATCACCATGTTCCGCAAGACCATGGGCCAGCCGCCGGCGCGTTACCTGGCAGACCGTGCCGGGGCCTTGAATGCCCTTGCGCCGGCGACGATTGCGCTCAACTGAGCCCGCGGGTTACCAGTTTTCGCCCAGCCCCAACAGGCCTAGGATCTGCCGCCGCAAGTCCACCAGATATGGATCGTCCCGGTGCCGAGGATACGGCCGTTCGATGGTCAACTGCGCCTGGATTTTCGCCGGACGGTCGCTGAACACGATCACACGGTTGGCCAGCAGCAAGGCTTCTTCCACATCATGGGTCACCAGCAACGCCGTGTACCCCTGGCGTTGCCACAGGTCGATCAGCTCTTTTTGCATGGTGATGCGGGTCAGTGAGTCGAGTTTGCCCAGGGGCTCATCCAGGATCAGCAGGCGTGGTTGATTGACCAGTGCGCGAGCCAAGGCAACCCGTTGCGCCATGCCACCGGACAACTGCCGTGGATACGCGCGCGCGAACTGGCTGAGGCCGACTTTCGCCAAAGCTTCATCGACCTTGGCCGATTGGCTCTTGAGCAGGCCCTGGGCTTCCAGGCCGACGGCGACGTTGTCCCACACCCGGCGCCATGGGTAGAGCGTCGGGTCCTGGAACACCACCACGCGGCTCGGGTCCGGGCCGGTGATGGCGGTACCGTCGGCCAACAAGCAGCCGGAGTCCGCCGGTTCCAGGCCGGCCACCAGGCGCAGCAAGGTCGACTTGCCGCACCCCGAAGGCCCGAGCAGGGCCACGAACTCGCCGGGTGCCACGTCCAACGAAACCCGTTCCAACACCGGCAGATGCTGGCCGTCCAAGGCAAAGCCATGGCTGAGGTTTTCGATGCGCAACGCCAAACCCTCCGACGCCGATACGGCGTGTGCCCGGGCTACCATTTCATCGATCCTTTCTGCCAGGCCAATAACCGGTCACGCACCAGGAACAACCCGGTGATCAACCCCGAACAGGCGAGTGCCATGATGAGCAAGGCGGCGTACATATTCGCGTAGGCGGCCCAGCCCTGGGCCCATTGCAGGTACCAGCCGATGCCGGATTTGACGCCCATCATCTCCGCCACCACCAAGGTCGAAAACGACGCGCCCAGGCCCATGAACAAACCGACAAATACATGCGGCAAGGCTGCTGGAATCGCCACCTTGAAAATCAGGAAACCTTGCTTGGCGCCGAGGGTGCGGGCCACGTCGTAATAGGCTTTATCCACGCTCGCCACGCCCGACCAGGTGAGCACCGTGACCGGAAACCAGGTGGCCAGGGCGATCAGGAATACGCTGGCGCTCCAACTGCTCGGAAACAGGAAAAAGCACAGCGGCAATAATGCCGTCGACGGCACCGGGCCGAGGATGCGCAGTACCGGGTGCAGCCAGTAGCCGATGCGCGTGGACCACCCGATCGCCACACCCGCAATGAACCCGGTGATCGCCCCCAGCGCCACGCCCGAACCCAGCAGCAACGCCGAGTGCAGCAGGCTGTCGGCCAGGCGTGCGTAGTCTTCGATATACACCGCCAGCAAGGCCTGGGGCGGCGCAAAAAACGGCACCGGCAACAGCGCCAGTTTGGCGGTGAGCAGCTCCCAGATACCCAGCAGCGCCGGCAAGGCAATCAGCCAGGGACCCGCGTTGCGCAGACGCAGGCCCAGCTTCGCTACCTTGCGCCCCAACAGGCTCAACACGACGAACAGCGCTGCGATGCCCACGCTCAGATTGGCCAAGCCCTGGGTCATCGGCCAGTTACGCGTCGCGTTGGGCCAGTAGCTGATCAGCAACGCGACAGCCAGCCAGGCCCCGACCACTGCCACATCCTGCCACCCGATTTTGTAGACCAGGGCTGGCGCCAGAGTTGTTGCATCAGCTGAAGACATCGGCGGTGATCTCCTTGGCAAACTCCACCGGGTCAGTGCTCTTGCTGATCACTTCGACGGTTTTCAGGTCGGTCACGTAGGTGAGGATTTCCTGGGTCAGCGCCGCGCCCACCGCGTGATGGCCGTGGGTGTGGTCGTGGAGGATCGCCTGCACTTCCTCTACCGACGTATTCAGCGCATGAGCCTGGAAGCCTTTGGCGACTTCTTCGGGGTGCTGCACGGAATAGTCGTGGGCTTCCAGAATCGCTTGGGTCAGCGCCGCAACCACGCGTTTGTCTTCGCGTACCAATTTGCCGGTGACGCCGACCACGCAGCAGCTGAGGTTGGCGTATTCCTCCACCAGGTTGGTGGACAGTTCACGGGCCACGCCGGATTTGATCAGGCGGTACATGAACGGGTCACTGCCACTCACCGCCTGCACTTCGCCGCGCTCCAGGGCCGTGCCGAGCAGGTCGGCCGGGTACAGGCGCCACTCCACGTCGCGCACCGGGTCCACGCCGTGTTTTTTCAGCAGGATCGAGAAGAAATTGCGGTCCGGGCTGGCCATATCGGTCACGCCGATGGCCTTGCCCTTGAGGTCTTCCAGCTTGCTCACGCCGCCATTCGCCGCACTGAGCAAACGCAGGCAACCACCATGGGTGCCCGCCGTGAGTTTTACGTCAAAACCCTGCTCCAGGGCCTTGAGCCAACGCAGCGCCATGCCCACGCCCGCGTCGGCTTTACCGGTGGCGATGGCTTCCAGCAGCACCTCGGTGGAGTTGCCGAAGTTGACCAACTCCACGTCCAGATTGTGCTTGGTAAAAAAGCCCTGGCCGTGGGCGATTACTACGGGTGCCAGGCACACGGCGTTGAGGTTGACTGCCAGTTTCAACTTGCGTGGCGCGTCGAGGCGGATGAATTCACCGGTGCCGGCGGGTTCCTGTGAAGTGTTATGGCCAGCGTGTTCGTCAGCGGCGAAACCCAGGCGTGGCAGCGACAGGCTGGCCAGGGTGATACCGGCCAGGCCGAGTAGGCGGCGGCGGGTTAAATGATCGAAATCAGCCATGCGAAATATCCTTTTTATCAATTCTGTTGTTGAGATCAGCCAATCCCAAATGCTCGCGCAACGTCGCCCCTTCGTACGCCGTGCGAAACAATCCCTTGCGCTGCAAATGTGGAATCACGCTCTCGACAAACTCAGTGAACGAGCCCGGCAGGTACCCCGGTGAAATCACAAACCCATCGCACCCACCCTGCTCAAACAGTTCGGCCAATTGATCGGCCACCTGCGCCCCCGTGCCCACCAACTGCGGTACCCGCACGCTGCTGGCGAAGATGCGCCCGAGTTGTTCCAGGGTGGTGTCCGGGCCCTGCATCAACAGCTTCTCGGCGGCAGCCGGGTGGATCAGCGGCGACTGGGCGATCTCAGCCAGCGTCGCCGAAAGCGGGAATGGCGACAGGTCGACATTCAACTGTGAAGCCAATGTCACCAGCCCCAACTCAGGCCGCGCCAAAGCGTTGTGTTTGTCGCGCTTGGCCCGGGCCTCGGCCTCGCTGCCACCAATAAACGGCATCACCGCCGTCAGCACCTTGCAGCTGTCAGCCTCACGGCCTTGCTGCACCACCTGCGCACGCACGTCATCGCGAAACGCACGCATCGCCGCCAAGTGCGGGTGGATGGTAAAAATCGCCTCGGCCCACCGCGCGCCAAAGCGCCGACCACGCCCGGAAGAACCGGCCTGGATCAGCACCGGTCGGCCCTGGGGCGTGCGTGGAATATTCAGCGGGCCTTCAACCCGGAACCACTCGCCCTGATGCTGCACCGAACGGATCAACGCGGGGTCCGCCAACACCCCGCTTTGGCGATCCAGCTTCAGCGCGTCCTTGCCCCAGCTGTTCCAGAGTTTGAGCGCGACTTCGACAAACTCATCGGCGCGGTCATAACGCAGGTCGTGTTCCAGGTGCTTGTCCTTGCCGAACAGGCGCCCTTCGCTGTCGTTCATCGAAGTGACGATATTCCACGCCGCACGGCCCTTGGACAGATGGTCGAGGGTGGCGAATTCACGGGCGATGTGCGCCGGTTCGTAATAGGTGGTAGAACGGGTCGCACCGAGCCCCAGCTTGGAGGTCTTGCCGACCAGGTAAGAGAGGATCGGCAACGGGTCCAGCCGCGTGGCGTCCTGGGCGCCGTAGCGCAAGGCGAACTCGCGGGAGCCACCCATCTGGTCGCCCACGGCCAGGCGATCAGCGAAGAACAGGAAGTCGAACAGCCCCTCCTCCACCACCTTGGCCACCCGTGCGTAGTACTCGGGGTCGAGGTAATTGCCGACGGTTTCCGGATGGCGCCACACCGCGTGGCTGTGCACCACCGGCCCACTCAACAGGAACGCAGATAAATGGATTTGGCGGCTCATGGTTTTGGCGTCCACACAGTGATTGCGCTGACTTTCAACGGCTTGGGAATCAGCTTGGCGGCGTAGTAGGTGTCGGCAATGCGCTGTTGCTCGGCGAGGTTTTCCAGCTTGACCGGGATGATGTCGTAGCTGCGGCGGCTATTGGCGCGCTCTACCGTGGCCGGGGCGATGTTGCCCCACAGCGGGCCGAGGATTTCAGCAGCTTCCTTGGGGTGGGCCTTCACCCATTGGCCGGTCTCTCGCAGGGTGTCGAAGGTCACCTGCAACACGTCCGGATGAGCCTTGGCGAATTTCGTCGTAGCCAGGTAGAAGCGGTTGTAGTCGGCCAGGCCGTCCTTGCCGTCGGCAATCACTCGCACGTGGTGGTCCAGTTGCTGGGTGGCGAGGAACGGGTCCCAGATCACCCAGGCATCCACGCTGCCATTGGCGAAGGCGGCACCGCCGTCCGGGGCTTCCAGATAACGGGGGGTGATATCGGCCAGGGTCAGGCCAGCTTTTTTCAGGGCCGAGATCAGCAAATAGTTGCTGCCCGAGCCCTTGGACACGGCGACGGTCTTGCCCTTGAGGTCGGCGATGCTGTGGATCGACGATGTGTCCTGCACGATGATCGCCTGGGCGCCCGGCGACGAGTTTTCCTGGGCGTAGTAGGTCAATGGCGCGTCGGCGGCCTGGGTGAACAGGGCAAAGGCATCGGCCACATCGGCATGGAGGTCGACGCTGCCGGCGTTCAAGGAACTGAGCAAACCGGTGCTGAATTCATGCCAGTTCACGGTGAAGCCCAGCGGTTTGAGGCGCTGTTCCAACTGGCCATTTTGCTTGAGCAGGATCCACAAGGTGGACGAACGCTGGTAGCTGATGTCCAGGGTTTGCTCGGCTTGGGCCGCCGCCGCGGCGAACAGCAGACTGGCGGCAACGATAAGTTTCTTGAACGTCATGGAAGGCCTTGGCGTGAGAGAAATAGAAGGAGCTGCATATGCCAAAAAACCGCGTAAGGCCTAGCAGAAAAACTCATTCAATTATATTAACGACGAGAAATGATGAAAGAATCTTATAATTCTATGGTTATGCCCAATTCGTCGGATCGCGGGAAAAGCGCCCTAAGCTAAGATCGAAAGAGTATTTAACGAATGGTTTTTAGAACTTTAAGCTCGACGCTATTTCGTTGAAGATCGAGCTCGCCATGTCCATACGTCGTCCCCTCGCCGCGGTACTCGGGTTGCTGGCCTTTTCTGTCGCCGTGAGCGCCGAGGCCCAGGAAACCGTGCGCATCGGCTACCAGAAATCCTCGACCCTGATCACCCTGCTGAAAACCCAGGGCACCCTGGAAAAAGCCCTCAAGGCCGACAATATCGATGTGAGCTGGCATGAGTTCCCCAGCGGCCTACCGCTGCTCGAAGCGCTCAACGTGGGCAACGTCGACATCAGTGCCGACGTGGCCGACACCGTGCCGATCTTCGCCCAGGCCGCCCAAGCCAAACTCACCTACTTCGCCCAGGAAGCACCCTCGCCCTCAGCCCAAGCCATCGTGGTGCGCAAGGACTCGCCGATCCAGCAACTGGCGGACCTCAAAGGCAAGAAAATCGCCGTGACCAAGGCGGCGGGCACCCACTATTTGTTGATCGCGGCGTTGGCCAAGGCGGGCCTGGAGTTTTCGGATATCACGCCGGCTTATTTGACCCCTGCTGATGGTCGCGCGGCGTTCGAGAACAACAAGGTGGACGCCTGGGTTACCTGGGAACCCTTCCTCACCAGCGTGCAGCGCCAACTGCCGACACGGACCCTGGCCGACGGCGCCGGCTTGGCCAGTTACAAGCGTTACTACCTGACCGGCACGCCTTACGCCAAAGCTCACCCGGAGGTGTTGAAGGTGGTGTATGAGCAGCTGGAAAAAGCTGGCCAGTGGGTGAAAACCAACCCGCAGGACGCGGCCAAGATACTCGGCCCGCTGTGGGGCAACCTGGATGTGGCTACCGTTGAAGCGGCCAATGCGCACCGCAGCTACCAAGTGCAACCGGTAACGCTCGACCAACTGGGCGAGCAGCAGAAAATCGCCGATGCCTTCTTCAAGGCGGGACTGCTGCCCAAGGCAGTGGATGCCAAGGATGTGCAGACCTGGAAGCCTTGAGGGGGTGAGCAAGGAGTGCGGTAAATGGTACAACGGCTGAGCCTTGCTCCCCGTCTCCAGGATAACGCCCCCATGTCACCGATCGCTCCACTCGCTCAAACGCGCACCCTGGTGTTCCTGGCCTACCCGCAAATGGGCCTGCTCGACCTGACCGGCGCCCAGACCGTGTTCTGGGCCGCCACCAAAGCCATGGCCGAACGCGGCTTGCCGGGGTACGTGATGCACACCGCCAGCCTGGCTGGAGGCTTGATGCAGACCGCCGAAGGCTTGAGCGTAGACACGGTGGCACTCGGCCAATTGGCTGATACGCCCATCGACACCCTGATCGTGCCTGGCGCCCCGGCCATTCAACAGGCGATGGCGGCCAATACAGAACTGGTCGAATGGCTGCGCATCGCCTCGGCCACCGCCGGGCGCATTGCCTCGGTGTGCAGCGGCACCTTTCTGTTGGCGATGGCCGGTTTGCTCGACGGCCGCCGCGCCGCGACCCACTGGGCCATGTGCGACATGCTCAAGCACGGCTTCCCGGCTATCGTGGTGGACATGGACGCGATCTTTATCCAGCAGGGCAATGTGTGGACCTCGGCCGGCGTGACAGCGGGGATCGACCTGGCATTGGCCCTGGTCGAAATCGACTGCGGCCGCGATGTGGCGTTGCAGGTGGCCCGCGAGCTGGTGGTGTTTCTCAAGCGCCCCGGCGGGCAGGCGCAGTTCAGCCAACTGCTGCAGGCACAGACCGATGACAGCGCGGGTTTTGATGAACTGCACCTGTGGGTTGCCGACAACTTGCAGGACTCGGACCTGTCCGTGGAGCGTCTGGCGCACCAGGCCCAGATGAGCCCGCGCAACTTTGCGCGGGTCTACAAACAACGCACCGGGCGCACACCGGCCAAGGCCATCGAGTTGTTCCGCATGGAAGCGGCGCGCCGCCTGCTGGAGGATTCCGACCGCAATATCGACCAGATCGCCCGGCTGTGTGGGTTCGGCGATGAGGAGCGGATGCGGTATACCTTTCACCGCCACCTGACGATTTCGCCACGGGAGTATCGGGAGCGGTTTTCCCGCTAGGTTGTTGAGGTGATCTGGCTTCTTGTGGTGAGCGGGCTTGCCCCGCGCTGGGGCGCGAAGCAGCCCCAATAAGATCACCGCAATTTCCAGATAAACCGAGGCGGCTGGTTTTAGGGCCGCTTCGCAGCCCAGCGCGGGGC